>NZ_CEXBMR010000031.1:0-17823 GCF_982614295.1 Synechococcus sp. | reverse complement strand
AGAGATAAGAAAAAAGCAACAGCTAAGGCGAAGCCACCAAAAATCAATACGTTTTTTTGGCCTGGAGTGAGCTTATTTACGCCAAAGCCAAATTTAAGATTTTCTTCAAAGCCGCTTGGTTTGTTGCGGGGGCCGATATCGCGGAAAGCACCCACCGGGCTGCGACACACCGGGCAACGGAAACGGCGTGGATCAATTGCGCTGAATGGCGTATTTACCTCGATACCGAGTTTTTTTACCCCTTCTTCTGGGTCGTAAACAAAGCCGCAGCTGCGGCATTCAAAGCGGTGGGTATCTGGATCGCTTTCTGGAACAACAGTTTCTGGAACAACAGTTTCTGGAACAACCAATTCTGGAGCAACAATTTCGGGGCTATCTATTTCGGGGTTATCCATGGCAACAGCCCAATACGGATACCGACTCTATCGAGCCGCTGCTGCGGCAACGGTGCCACACTGGTTGAATTAAATCTGAGTAGCCCTCAGGCATGTTTGTTCTTCCTGGCTACGACGCCTTTTTGGGGTTTTTGCTTATTGCAGCGGCAGTGCCGGTGCTGGCACTTGTCACCAATAAACTGGTGGCCCCTAAATCCCGCAGCGGTGAGCGCTTGCTTACCTATGAATCAGGCATGGAGCCTGTGGGTGGCGCTTGGATCCAATTCAACATTCGCTATTACATGTTTGCGTTGGTATTTGTGATATTCGATGTGGAAACCGTATTTCTTTACCCCTGGGCCGTGGCTTTTAGTCGCCTTGGCTTGCTCGCTTTCATTGAAGCGCTCATTTTTATTGCCATATTGTTAGTGGCCCTGGCCTATGCCTGGCGCAAGGGCGCCCTCGAATGGAGCTGAGTGTGACAAACAACCAAACCCCATCATCTATAGATGCTTTGAGAGATCTCAGGGCAGCCAGTTGCGGACCCGTTGGTGCCCCTGAAATCACCACTGGCCTTTCCGAGAATGTGATTCTCACCAGCCTTGATGATTTGCACAACTGGGCCCGCCTCAGCAGCCTGTGGCCGCTGCTTTATGGCACCGCATGTTGTTTTATTGAATTTGCTGCGTTGATCGGCTCAAGATTTGATTTTGATCGTTTCGGTTTAGTGCCCCGCTCAAGCCCCCGCCAAGCCGATTTAATCATCGTGGCGGGCACCGTAACAATGAAAATGGCACCCGCGTTGGTGCGTTTATATGAACAGATGCCAGAACCTAAATACGTAATTGCCATGGGGGCATGCACTATCACCGGAGGCATGTTTTCAGCTGATTCCACCACAGCTGTGCGCGGGGTAGATAAATTAATTCCAGTGGATTTATATCTACCGGGCTGCCCGCCACGGCCAGAGGCGATTTTTGATGCGGTGATCAAATTGCGCAAAAAAGTTGGTAATGAAGCCCTGCAAGAACGGGGTCGTTTGTTACCAACACACCGTTATTCCACTGTTTCCCACCGCATGACTGCGGTAGAACCAATCATCGACGGGCGCTACCTGCGAGCAGAATCACAAAAACTAGCCCTTGCGGCAGCAGAAGCAGTATCTCCACTCGATTTAACAATCTCCGCCCCTAAAACCACTCCTGAACCCATCGCAGCAGCGGCTCAACCATGACTGATCTCAGCCCCGGCCCCTTTGCGGAATGGTTGCAGCAACAGGGTTTCGCCACCCAGCTTTTGGCCGCAGATCACCTTGGTATCGAGCGCATTGGCGTTGACCCAGCGGTTTTGCCCCTAGTGGCAGCCGCCCTTAAGGCCAAAGGTTTCGACTATTTGCAAGTGCAAGGTGCCTACGACGAAGGTCCTGGTAAAAACCTAGTGAGTTTTTATCATTTAGCTCAGCTTGGTAATAGTGATGGCCATAGCACTATTGAAGTGCGTCTTGAGGTGAGTTTGCCCCGCAGCGGTGATCTAACTGTGCCATCTCTTTATCCCCTTTACCGTGGTGCTGATTGGCAAGAGCGGGAATGCTTCGATATGTTTGGTATTACTTACAGCGGCCATCCTCTGCCGAAGCGTTTATTAATGCCAGAAGATTGGGTTGGTTATCCTCTTCGGAAAGATTATGTGCAACCCGATTTCTATGAACTCCAAGATGCCCATTAATTAGATTTATTTTTTTGGCTGTTGCGATAAAAACGCATCACTGCAAGGGCCAAGCTTCGCGGTTCATGGCGCAAGGTGCCTCTGCTTGCGCGCCCAGCACTGCGTTGTTGCTTGCCTTGCATAGAAGCCAGCATCACTACATAGCCCTGCTTTTTTAATTGCTTTACCTCGCAATGCACCGGTTCCGCGCCGCGGGCGCGGTAGTAGTTGAGCTCTGGCCCACTTGCAAGAGCCTCTTGGGCGAGTACCGCATCAAATAAACGCCCCTGCACCCCATGGGTGGCAAGTTGAGCTTCTATCGCCCTGAGATGGCCGGCCACATCAAGGCCATCTGTTTCACCGGGTTGAGTCATTAAGTTGCAGATGTATAGGCGGGGTGCTTGCGAGCGGCCGATCGCTTCTACCAATTGGGGCACAAGCAAATTTGGCAGCAACGAGGTGTAGAGGCTGCCGGGGCCCAGCACGATTAAATCTGCCTGTGCAATCGCTTCAAGGGCTCGAGGTAATGCAGCTGGCCGTGATGGCGTGCAACCAAGCCGCACGATGGGGCTATCGGCCTTGCCGATATTCGATTCGCCTTCAAGCCGGCGACCATCCTCTAATTCAGCCCAGAGGCGCACATCGGAGCTGGTGGCTGGCACCACTTGCCCCTGCACCGCAAGCACCTTGCTACTGGCGGTAATTGCTGTTTCAAGGCTGCCGGTGATGGCGGTGAGAGCTGAGATAAATAAATTGCCAAAACTATGGCCTTCAAGGCCACTACCAGCGGTGAAGCGGTATTGAAAAAGCTTGGTTAGTAGGGGTTCTTCCCGGGCAAGGGCCGCTAAGCAGTTGCGGATATCGCCTGGGGGTTGCACCCCCAGCTCACGCCGCAAAATGCCACTACTCCCTCCATCATCAGCCACCGTAACGATTGCGGTGAGATTGCCGCTATAGCGCTTTAAGCCGCTCAATAAGGTGGAAAGACCAGTGCCACCACCGATTGCCACGATATTTGGGCCTCGGTTTAAGCGCCGCTGGGCCACCAAGGCATCCACCAGAGCGGTTTCGTTTTGATGGGGTGCCAGTGCCCGTTGAATTGAGCTAAAACTGCGGCTCTGGCCTATTAAAATCATTGCGGCTCCCAGCAGAAGCACCAGGGGTCCTGTAAAACCACCACCGGCCCCCGCCAGGGAGCGCAACAAAGTTTCGATTGCTGTGATTGTCCAGTAGATAGGTTTAAGGTCTGCCCAGATGGCTGCACCCAATAGGGCCATAACCAGCCCTAGGGCTGAGGTGAGCACCCAGCGCTTCACCACAAGACCCGGTTGCAGCCACTGCACCGCGCGCCTTGAGCGCTTCACCAGTTCGTCGCGGCGGTGATTATGTTCGCCGGCGGGTTGTCCCATGTATTCACCTTACTTAGATGAGTAATGCCCGATTCCCCATAAATCATTCCAGCTCGCCGGTGGTGGAGTTACGCGGGGTGAGCTTGAACCGGGGTAATCGGAGGATCCTTTCTGATCTGCATTTGCAATTGCTGCCAGGGGAGAGCTTGGCAATTGTGGGCCCATCCGGCGCAGGAAAAACCACAATTTTGCGAATGCTGGCCGGCTTGGAAATGCCAACTGATGGCGATTTGCTGCTTTTTGGTGAGCTGCAGCGCTATTTACGCCTAGATCAAAACAGTCCCCCTGATGTGAGATTGGTTTCGCAAAATCCAGCCTTACTTGCCTCCCTTTCGGTGCTGCAAAATGTTGGTTTTTTGCTTTACCGCGATGGTTCCCACGCTGAAGCAGAAATCCGTAGCAGGGTGGCTCGCTGCCTTGAAGCTGTTGGATTAGCGGGCACAGAAGACATGATGCCGGCTGAACTATCCGGTGGGATGCAAAAACGGGTTAGTTTCGCCCGCGCCATGGTGGATGATCCAGGCTCTGGCCAAGATTTTCCCTTGTTGCTCTTCGATGAACCCACCGCAGGGCTTGATCCGATGGCTTCCACCCGCCTCGAAGATTTAATGGTTACCACCACTCACCTTGCTAAGGGCACTTCTGTGGTGGTGAGCCACGTTTTAAGCACGATCGAACGGGCCGCAGAACGGGTGGTTTTGCTTTACGAAGCCGAATTGCGCTGGCAGGGATCAATAGAAGCATTTAAATGCAGTGATGATCCTTTTGTGGTTCAGTTCAGAACCGGTAGCCTTACAGGACCCATGCAACCAAAAGAGCTGTAATTAAGCGATGCGTAGAAGCGTTAAAGAAGCAAGTATCGGTTTTTCACTTCTGGCAGCAATAGCCGGTGGGGTGGGGCTGTGGTTTTGGTTATCTGGAGTGGTTTTTGGCAAAAAAAGTTGGCCAATCCGGCTGCGATTTGCTGATGCTGCAGGCCTTGCCCCCAGAAGCAGCGTCACTTTTAGGGGAGTGCAAGTGGGCTCTGTAAATAGCGTTACGGTCCAAGGGGGGAGCGTTTTGGTGAACGCTCAGATCAACAATCCTCAATTGCTATTGCCACGGCCGATTACGGCTCAGGTGCGCAGCGGTTCATTGCTTGGCGGTGAGTCCATAGTTGCACTGGAAAGCAGCTTATTAGATAACAATTCACCCGAACAAATCTCGAGGTCGTTATCTAGAAGTGGCCTACCCCTAGATAGCAATTGTGATCCCAGCTTGATTGTTTGCGCAAACGGCTTGGTGCATGGAACTGCTACCCCCAGCCTCAACGCAGTGATGGGAATGATGCAAAACCTATTGGCAAAAGCAGAGAAAGAAAACTTGATCGGTAAGGGGGCGATTACCCTCACCGAAGTAAGTAAAACATCAAAAGCATTTGGAGTTACAGCAAAACGTGCTGATCTAGTACTTGCTAGTGGAAATACATTGGTTTTACAGCTCCAAAAAGCGATAAAGGAGGCGGATCCATTGATAAAAGATCTAAAACTAGCCACCGCTCAAGCTAATTCTACTTTAAAGCACACTAATAATATTGTGTCTGCTTTTGATAATCCTCAAACTATTAATGAACTAAAGCGCACACTTTCTAACGCCGAGCAGCTCACCCGCCGCATTGATGCGATTGGTGGAGATGTGCAAAAACTTAGCGGCGATCCAAATTTTGTTAATGGAATGCGCAGCGTAACTGTAGGCCTCGGAAAGTTTTTTGATGAATTATATCCAGAGATCCGCAAGCCGATCAAATGATAAATACATAGCTAATTCTATTTTGAATATTTATCGATTTAGTGCTTCCAGGGCAATTGCTGCAATTGCCTGATCGCTCGCTTTTGGTAATTGCACATATCGGCCGCCAGCTGCTTCTGCCAGTTCTTTACCCATGCCACTGCCAATGAATTTGCGTTCGGTATCTATTACTAAGAGTTTTAAGCCCAGCAGCCGGTAACGCCCTGCCACCTCCTTAAGTTCTTGTTTTAGATCAACTGTTACTTCTGGTTCTGGTAGCCCCAGGGAACGCCCCAAAGGCACATTGCCCCTGCCATCAGTAATTGCTACCACCACCACCTGGGATAAATCACCACTTTGCAAAGCATTTGCCCCCACCTTTGCTGCTTGAGCTAAGCCATGGGCGAGGGGTGAGCCACCTCCGCAAGCCATGGTTTCTAGGCGGCGTTTAGCTGCGGTGATCGAGCGGGTGGGAGGCAGCAACACCTCGGCTTGTTCGCCTCTAAACGGAATTAAGGCCACCTCATCGCGGTTTTCGTAGGCCTCCGTTAACAAGCGCAGCACCGCTCCTTTTGCGCTTTGCATGCGATTAAGAGCCATCGAGCCGCTCGCATCCACGAGAAAAATAACTAGGGCCCCAGCTTTACGTTGCAATTGTTTTGCCCTTATGTCCACCTCCTCCACAATCAACTTGCGGCCTGGGAAGCGTTCCCTGCGGCTTTTTTGGTATGGCGCCGCTGCCCGCAAGGTGGCATCAACGGCGATACGGCCGCCGGGCCCCCTTGGTATTACAGGTCGCACGTAGCGGCCGCGGTTATTGCTCAGCACTAAACCTCTTGAACCGCTTCTTGCTGCTTTGCTTTTTGCAGCTTGAAACGAAAGTAATTCTGGATCGAGCGCTATTGATTCAGCATCCAGCATGAATTCCTCCGGCACAGCAGGGGGGGAATCGGCTGATTCAGGGTTCTCATCTTGGTTGTTTTCAGAATCCCCACCTTCGTTTTCTGCCTGGCTTTCTGCTTGGTTCTCTTCTTGGTGATCTGGCTGGTTCTCGGCTTGATTTTCGCTTGAAGGTTGTGGCTCTTGAGGAGGTTGTTGATCGGGTGGTGTTTCTTGGGATGGAGCTGAAAGTTTTGCCCGCGGCGCGATCACTAGCCGCACCGCTAATTGCAGATCTTCTGCATCCACAACGTTGCGGCCATCAAGGGCGGCATGGGCTTTTGCCACCCGCAGGGCATACAACTCAGCGCGGTGCCCCACCACTCCGCCTATCAGCGCTTCTTGCACCAGATAAGTGATTTGAGCATTGCTGATGGCTACATCTGGCAACCACTGGCGAGCCAACAGCAATTGAGTGGCAATTGCATCGCTTTCCTCCTGCCATTTGCGGCGAAAAGCAGTGCTGTTTTCGGCGTAATCGATCGCAGTTTCTGTGATTAAAACTCGCTCTGCTGTGCTTACTGTTTGATCAGCGCAAAGAGCAATTGCAAATCGATCCAGCAGATGATCGGCCATTGCCCCCTCTTCTGGATTGAAGGTGGCAATCAATAGGGGCTTGCAGGGATGGGACACACTCAAACCCTCCCGTTCCACTTGGTTAAGACCCGAACCCACGGCCGCTAGCAGCAGATTTAAAGCGTTTAAATCCAACAGATTTATTTCATCGATATAAAGCACGCCTCTATGGGCTTCTGCCAGTAACCCCGGTTGAAACAACGTTTTGCCTTCCGCTAAAGAGCGGGTTACATCTACAGATCCCACCAGGCGATCTTCTGTTACCCCCAAGGGCACTTGCACAAATGGGGCTGGGATCACCATGCTTGGTTGCTCGCCATCGGGTTCGGCGTTGAAACTGCCATCAATAATTTCGATCGCAGGCAAAAGCGCATGCAGGCCCCTTGCCAGCACTGATTTGCCGGTGCCGCGGCCGCCAGCTATTACAACCCCGCCTAATCCGGGATCAACAGCTGCTAGAAGCAGCGCCAATTTCAATGTGGGATGGCCGGTTACAGCCGCCAGGGGAAATACCTGGTTAGCGGTGGAAGGTAGGGCGGACATAGGGCCCAAAATCCCCTCCAGCATCGCAGCTTGGCCGCTGTTGTATGAGGAAGAGAACAAGTTTGATCTAGGTGTTCTCAGCCGCTATTGCCCTTGGTAGCAATCTTGGCGATTGCCTTGCCCTTCTCGGTGCAGCTCGGCTGGGGCTAGATGCCCTCGCCCAACCTGGTTCTTTGCGCTGTTCTCCCCTATTTCGCACTGCAGCGGTGGGCGGGCCCGCTGGCCAACCCGCGTTTTTAAATGGGGTGGCGCTGTTGCACTGGCTTGGTAGTTGTGAGCAGTTGTTGCTGGAATTGCAACGGCTGGAGGCGGCTGCAGGCAGGGAACGGCTGGTGCCCTGGGGGCCCCGCAGCCTGGATCTTGATCTTTTGTGGTGCGGCAATGAGCAACGCAATACAGCCAACTTGCAGCTGCCCCATCCGCGGCTTTGGGGGCGTCGCTTTGTGCTCGAACCACTAGCAGCCCTTGATCCTGCCCTTAAGCCCCCTGGCCAAGAAAAAACGGCGCAGGAACTGCTCGAAGCACTTTTATTAAATTGCAGCGAACCTGCACCGCAGCGGTTGCCCCCAGCAGCGCTTTGGCCCAATTAATCGCCAAAATGGCATTACAAGCAAAAAGCGAGTTTTAAATCCTTGGCCCCCATCCCAGCCCCGGAACCAGCCGAATTGCTTGACACCATCGCAACCCTTGCTGTGCGCAAGCTGCGCATGGAAATCCAGCATCTGCGCTTACCCCTTGGGGTGGAGGGCACTTACGGCTGCATCAAGCACCCTGGAGCATCTTTAGCTGTGCCGGTGTTGGCAGATGGCCGGGTGGTGCTGTTGCGCCAATATCGATTTGCAGTGCAGCAGCGCATTCTGGAATTTCCAGCTGGCACATTGGAGGTGGGGGAAGAACCTCAGGCAGCGATGGCACGGGAATTAGGGGAGGAGGCTGGTTACAGCGCGGCGCGCTGGGATTCCCTTGGTTTGCTGCTGCCCTGCCCCGGTTATTCCGATGAAGTAATTCACTTGTTTTTAGCCCGGCAATTGCAGCCGTTGCCTAGCCCTGTTGCGGCAGACCACGATGAAGATATTGAAGTGCTTCTGCTCACTCCTGCCCAATTGGATGCAGCCCTTGCCAGTGGTGATGAACCGCTTGATGGCAAAAGTGTTACCGCCTGGTTTCGGGCCAAACAACTCTTGGGGTTGCACTAATGGCCGATGCATTTTGCCGTTGGTTGTTTTGGCATCGCCGTGATCTGCGCCTTTCAGACAATTTGGGGCTTGCGGCTACTGCACTAAACAATCCAGCTCTTGCAGGCGTTTTCGTGCTGGATCCAGCTGAGTTGCAGCATCCCAGCATGGCGCCAGGGCGCCGTTGGTTTTTGCTCGAAAGCCTGCGGGAATTGCAACAGCGCTGGCTGCAAGCAGGCAGCCGTTTGCTTCTACTGAAGGGTGATCCGCTGATATTGCTGCCCCGCTTAGCCCAGCTCCTTGCGGTGGAGGGGGTGGCCTGGAACCGTGATGTGGAACCGCTGGTGCGGCAGCGCGATCAAGCCCTCGCAAAAGCACTGCAGGGCCAGGGTTGCAAGGTGGCAGCTGATTGGGATCAATTGCTGGTGCCGCCTGAGCGATTACGCACCGGCGCTGGTGATCCTTATCGCGTTTATGGCCCCTACTGGCGGGTATGGCAACAACAACCAAAAGCAGCGCCTGTGGCTGCCCCAAGTGGTTTATTTGATCTCACAGCCGCAGAAATTACGGCCATTGAGGCAGCGGTGCCGCCATTGCCGCAAACGGCCACAGTTGATTTGGAAGCATGGGATGGCGCTGGTATTTGCCCTTGCCTACCTGGAGAAGCAGCAGCTCTTTTGCAATTGCAGCGATTTGCTGATGGGGCTCTGCATAGCTATGAAGAAGGCCGCAATTTGCCAGCCGATGGGGGCACGTCCCAACTCAGCGCTGCATTGCGCACAGGCAGCCTCAGCCCACGCACCGCTTGGGCCGCCAGTTTGGAAAGCTTGCAAATTTGCCGCAGCGACGAACAACGCCAATCGATTCGGGTGTGGCAGCAGGAGCTGGCTTGGCGTGAGTTTTACCAGCAAGCTTTGTTTCACTTTCCAAGCCTTGCCGATGGCCCTTATCGGCCCCTATGGCGCCAATTTCCCTGGGAAAACAAGCCTGAATGGCTGGAGGCATGGAAACAGGGCTTAACCGGAGTGCCAATTGTTGATGCTGCGATGCGGGAACTTGCGCAAACCGGGTTTATGCACAATCGCTGCCGCATGATCGTGGCTTCTTTTTTAGTGAAAGATTTGATCTGTGATTGGCGTTTTGGTGAGGCCTGGTTTATGGCCCTTGAGGTGGATGGTGATCTGGCCGCCAATAATGGAGGCTGGCAATGGAGTGCCAGTAGTGGGATGGATCCAAAACCGCTACGAATTTTTAATCCAGCCACCCAAGCGCGCAAATTTGATTCAGAAGCTGTTTATATCCGCCGCTGGTTGCCTGAACTGCAACATGTGAATACGGCGGATTTACTAAGTGGTGAAATCGCCCCCTTGGAATCGCGCGGCTACCCAGAAGCTTTAGTGAGCCATCGCCAGCAGCAGGCCCATTTCAAGCAATTGTATGCAGCATTATCAAGGCCTTAAAACAGCCTAGGCCTTAAAACTGCTTAAGCCTTGGGAAGGTTGCAGCAATTAAAGCCATCGTGGCAAATCTTGCCATTGCTCAAGGCCCAATTAACGAGGCCAACGCGATTGCGGGAACCGGTTTTTGTAAAGATATTGCTCACGTGGTTATCAACTGTGCGTTTACTAATTGAAAGCCGCGCACCGATTTCTTGGTTGGTGAGTTCTGCCGCCACCAGCTCGATGATTTCCAGCTCCCTTTCTGAGAGATGGGCGTCCATAGTTTGCGCCCCAGCGATGCTTCAGCAGTGTAGGCAGCCTGGGAAGATATCTCAGATATAGGGGTTACAAAAGCGCCGGTATGGCCATAAGTTTTGAGCAGGCCCTCGCTGGCCCTGGCCCTGTAATCAGCGCTGAAATCACCCCACCCTTAGGGGCAGATCCCAGTAGGTCACTGGCAGCAGCAGAGGCATTGCGGGGTTTGGTGCAGGCTTTCAACGTTACCGATGGCAGCCGGGCGGTGATGCGTATGGCAAGCATTGCCCTATGCAAATTGCTGCAGGATCGTGACTTGGAGCCAGTGCTGCAGCTTGGCTGTAGAGATCGAAATCGGATTGCGCTGCAGGCTGATTTGCTTGGCGCCCAGGCTTTAGGGCTACGCAATGTGTTGTGTCTTACCGGTGATCCGGTGCGGGCCGGTAATCAAATCAAAGCGCGGCCGGTATTTGATTTTGAATCGGTGCGGCTTTTGCAGCAGGTGCAGGCCCTTAATTTGGGGCTTGATCCTTTTGGCAAGCTGTTGCCAGATGGCGGCACCAACCTTTTTGCCGGTGCCGCCGCGGATCCTCAATCCAGCAGCTGGAGCGGTCTTAAAAGCCGAGTACGGCGAAAAGCTGCCGCTGGTGCTCGTTTCCTGCAAACCCAAATGGTGATGGATGCAGATGCCCTGCAGCGTTTTTGCCTTGAAATTGCAGACCCCCTAGGGCTGCCAGTGCTGGCAGGGGTGTTTTTGTTGAAGTCTGCAAAAAATGCAGCTTTTATTAATCGAGTGGTGCCAGGCGCCCAGATCCCCACAGCATTAATCGATCGGCTGGCTGGGGCGGCAGATCCCCGGGAAGAGGGCATCAAAATCGCCGCTGAACAAGTTTCTACCTACTGCAAGATTGCAAAAGGTGTACACCTAATGGCGATCAAGGCGGAAGAGAGCTTGGTGCAGGTTTTAAGCCTTGCCGAGATCTGAACCCAGCAATTCAGCTAAGGCCTTTTGCTCTGGTGATGGTTGCACTAAATCCTGCCTGCGGGCATCGGTAATCAACCAATCAAGGGCTGCTTCTTGTACATCGATGTGATCGCCACTGCGATCAACGCAGTAGCGGCCAAACACCAGCTTTTCCACAAGTCGCACCCCAGCGCCAATGCGGGAGTAATCAAAGATAATTGAATTATCAATAGTTGCCCCTGCGCAAATATGACAACTAGGGCCGATCATTGCAGGGCCAATAATTGTTACCCCGTCTTCAATTTTTGTCATGCCGCCCACATATACCGGGCCTTCAACATGAATTTTATCCCAATTTGCTGCAACATTTAAACCGGTATATATGCCAGGGCGAACCTGTTTGCCAGGAATTGTTACCTGCCTAACCTCCCCCTGCAGTACAGATCTAATCGCCTGCCAGTAATCGGGCACTTTACCGATATCAACCCATTCAAATTCCATCGGTATTGCATAAAATGCTAAACCTTCTTCTACTAAGTTAGGAAATAAATCAGCTCCAATGTCATAGGGGATATCGCTTGGAATATGATCAAATATTTCCGGCTCAAAAATATATATTCCTGTATTAATTTCATCGCTTAATGCTTCTTCTGTGCTGGGCTTCTCTTGGAATGCTTTTACTCTGCCCTCCTCATCTGTCACTACCACTCCATAGCTGCTCACCTGTTCTTTAGCTACCCGTTTTGTTACGAGTGAGGCCAGTGCTCCTTTCTGGCGATGCCGCCGCACCGCTTCACTGAGATTTAGATCGATCAAGGCATCGCCGCAGAGCACAACAAAGGTGTCGTCGAAAAAACGTTGAAAATTTTGTATTTTTTTTAAGCCGCCAGCAGAACCAAGGGCATCACCAATCAATTCACCATCTTCGATGCGGCCTTCAAAGCTGTAGGCAATCTCCACACCAAAGCGCTGGCCATCGCGGAAGTAATTCTCGATTTCTTCGGCGAGGTGCGACACATTTACCATCACCTCTGTAAAGCCGTGTTGGCGTAATAATTCCAACAGAAATTCCATTACCGGCTTCTGCAGAATCGGAATCATCGGCTTCGGGATCGTGTAGGTGATCGGCTGCACCCTTGTTCCTTTCCCCGCCGCCAAAATCATGGCCTTCATGGCGGCTACCCCTTAGATCAAGGCAGCGTATCAATGCTTGCCTAGGCCGCTTGCAGCTCAAAGGCCGGCTGCGGCGCTGACCCTATCCCCACAGCTTTCAAGGGCGATTGGCGTTGGCCTCCTTCAGCTGCTTGGAATAAACAACGCAATTTCAAGGGGCCAAATAATTGCGGACCCGTTTGTTCAAGATCTACGCGCCCTTGGGAGCAAAGAAATAACAGGGCCCAAAACACCCCCACCCGGTCGCTATCAAGATCCGGCGGGGCAGCTGCGCCCCAGGCGAGTACCAGTTGCTCGAAATCAACCCAATCCAGCCCCGGTTCCCAGCCGCCAAGAAATACGCTCAAGGCGGCGGTAGTTTCCGGCAATTTTTCGCGGTGGGCAAGGGCTGTGATCTGGGCAATGGCCTCTCGATCCGAATAGCGCTTTGGTGCCTGACGCCTTTGGCGAGGCCCCTCTTGCTCAAGCCTTGTGGCGATATCTTCTAATTGCTGAATTAATTCCCCCAGGGTTACGGGCCGTTGCAGCGGCGGAGGCGCCACGGTGCGCCGCAACAGCAAGCGTTCTGGTTTTGCAGGCAGTTGCAGTTGCTGGGGCCAGGCACCATCAAGATCGAGGCCGTCGCAAAGATCCTCATCCTCGATGGGGGCAAGCTCCACTGCAAACGTGCGCTGCTCGAGATGTTCTGCTTTAAGAGACACCAATACCGATGCCGCCAAGAAAGCTTCACTGCTTTCAGCTAAATCTTGTTCATAACTGCCGCCAGCTGCCGCCAGCCGCCGCGGCAATTCAAGTTTCAGGCGTAGCTGATCTAAAAATCCATCTATTACGGCGATCACATCCACATCCCAGGGGTCGATATCGCCCCGTTCTGCTGCATCCTGCAACAAACGAATGGCCACCCGGGCCCCACTATCCCCCGCCTGGGTCAAAGGGGTTTGAATCAACTGGGCGGACCTTACCGTTAAGTGAGCTTTGGTGCCACCTGGAAAGGGAATGGAGGCGAACTAACCGCTTTCATTGTTGATTCATCCCGAGCAACTAACTGCTCGATTGTGGCCCTATAGGTATCAGTTACTAATCTTGGATAGAGGCCAATTCCAATAATTGGCACTAGCAAACAGGAAATAATATAAATTTCGCGCGGCTCGGCATCTACCATATTTGTATTGGCTAATTCAGGATTTTCCTTGCCAAAGAATATTTCACGTAGCATTGAAAGTAGATAAATAGGCGTGAGAATCACCCCAATTGCTGCGGCACCATCAATGACAATCCTAAAAGGAAGGCTGTAGGCTTCGTCTGTGGCAAAGCCCACAAACACCATTAATTCCGATACAAAACCACTCATCCCAGGCAAGGCAAGAGAGGCAAGGCAGCAGATCGTCCATAACGCAAACATCTTGCGCATCTTCTGGCCTACCCCACCCATCTCATCAAGTTGCAAGGTATGAATGCGGTCGTAGGTGGCGCCCACTAGGAAAAATAAGCTTGCACCAATTAGGCCGTGGCTCACCATTTGCAACATGGCGCCGCTTGCTGCAAGCGGAGAAAAACTACCTATTCCAATCAACACAAAACCCATATGGCTGATGGAGCTATAGGCAATTTTGCGTTTTAGGTTGCGTTGGGCAAACGAAGTGAGAGCTGCATAAATAATATTTACCACCCCTAATATCACCAATAAAGGTGCAAATTGCACATGGGCTTCCGGGAACATCGAAGCATTGAATCTAAATAATGCATATCCCCCCATTTTCAGCAAAATGCCAGCCAGCAACATGTGAACTGGTGCAGTTGCTTCCCCATGGGCATCCGGCAGCCAGGTGTGCAGAGGCACAATTGGTAGTTTTACGCCAAAAGCAATCAGAAGCCCGCCGTAGCAAAGCAATTGGAAGCCAGTGCCCAGATGTTTTGCTGCTAGTTCGCTGTATTCAAAGCTGGGGGTACCGCCACCAGCAAAGGCCATGCCAAGCGCTACTAAGAGGATAAAAAGTGAACTGCCGGCGGTGTAAAGAATGAATTTTGTAGCGGCGTATTGTCTTTTCTTACCTCCCCAAATCGCCAGTAATAAATAAACAGGTAGTAGCTCCAGTTCCCAGGCAAGGAAGAATAGAAGCATGTCTTGCACAGCAAAAACAGCGATCTGCCCGCCGTCCATTGCCAGTAGCAGAAAGAAGAAAAACTTTGGCTTAAACGTAACGGGCCAAGCCGCGAGGCAAGCAAGGGTGGTGATGAAGCTGGTGAGCAGAATCAGGGGCATTGAAAGGCCGTCTGCCCCCACCGACCAACCCAAGCCCAGCTGGGGCAACCAAGAAACCCTCTGGTAAAGCTGCAAGCCAGCGATATCGGGGTCGTAGCCCCGTAGGTAGGCGGCAACTGTGATCAGAAAGGTTGTGAGCGTTACCCCAAGGGCATACCAGCGCACAACTTTGCCGTCGCCTGGATCAGGTATGAAAAAGATCAGCAGGGAGGCCGTTATCGGCAAAAGAATGGCTGTTGTTAGCCAGGGAAAGGCGTCCAGATCCTTGGCAGCGTCTTGAGAGAGTGTAGAAATTAAGTGCCAACCTGGCATTCACCGGTTGGGTTTGACACACACAGGGCTCAGCTTTCTAGTGCTCTAGCCAAGGGAACCAAAGATCACCACAAGGCCGATAACACCACCAAAAACGATCAGGGCATAGAACTGAGCCCTGCCGGTTTCGAAATATTTGAGCCCTTCTCCGCTGCCAAGGGTTAACAAACCAGTGAGATTCACCACCCCATCCACCACCTTGGCATCCACCTCCAGCACCTGTTTTGCCAGCTTGCGGCTGCCTCTTACAAAAAGCTTTTCGTTGATGGCATCCAAATACCACTTATTGGCAAGGAAGGCATTGATGCGAGGGAATCGGGCCGCTACAACAGTTGCCAGATCAATTTTGTGTAGTGCATAGGCAAACACAGCGATAGCGATACCGGTTGCTGAAATTGCTACAGAAGCTCCAGCTAAGGGTAAAAATTCGGGCCAGTTGAATTTGGTAGCCATTTCCGCTGCTTCCTCTGGATCAAGTAATGCGGCAAAGCGGCTATGCCAAGGGGTGCCAAGTAAGCCGATCAGGATTGAAGGCACCGCCAGCACCACCAAAGGCAGGGTCATCGGCCAGGCCGATTCATGGGTTTTGCTGTGATGGCCAGCGGCAGCAGCAGCTGGTTTCCCTGATGCCAGCAATAGTTCTTGGCGCAACTGCAGATCGCCACCGCGGAAAGGCCCCTCAAAGGTGAGGAAATAGAGCCGAAACATATAAAAAGCAGTCATGCCGGCAGTTAATAAACCCACTGCCCACAGGAGGGGATAGCTGTTAAAGGCTTGGCCCAAGATTTCGTCTTTGCTCCAAAAGCCAGCCAAAGGGGGAATACCACTAATGGCAACGCAACCGATCAAAAAGGTGATCGCTGTGATCGGCATCGTGCGTCTTAAGCCCCCCATCAGGCGCATGTCTTGAGCTAAAGCCGGTTCGTGGCCCACCACTTCTTCCATCGCATGGATTACAGAACCGGAACCCAAAAACAACATCGCCTTAAAAAAGGCATGGGTTACAAGGTGAAACATGCCCGCGATCGGTGCACCGCAACCCATGGCCAGCATCATGTAACCCAACTGACTCACAGTGCTGTAAGCCAAACCCTTTTTGAGATCCATCTGGGTAAGGGCAATCGTTGCGCCAAGGAAGCAGGTGATCGTGCCCACAACAGCAATAACTGTTTGCACATCTGGGAACAGGCTGTAAAGGGGCTCAAGCCGCGCCACCAAAAACACCCCTGCTGCCACCATCGTTGCCGCATGGATTAATGCGGAAATAGGAGTAGGACCCTCCATCGCATCAGGCAACCACACATGCAAAGGGAACTGGGCTGATTTCGCCATCGGGCCCATAAACACCAATAAACAAAGAGCTGTTGCAGCCAAGCCAGACACCCTGCCATCGGCCATAGCGGCACTCAAGCCAGTGGCGATCCCCTCGAAATCAAAACTGCCAGTAGCCCAAAACAAACCAAGAATCCCTAGTAACAGGCCAAAATCTCCAACCCGATTCACCACAAAAGCTTTTTGGGCTGCGTGGGCTGCCCCCTCTCTGTCATACCAGAAGCCCACTAAAAGGTATGAACACATCCCTACTAATTCCCAAAAAACATATATCTCAAGGAGGTTTGGGCTAATTATTAGCGCCAGCATTGAGCTGCTAAATAAGGCGAGATATGTGAAAAAACGTACATAGCTTTTGTCGTGAGCCATGTAGCCATGGGAATAAATCATCACCAAAACGGCGATGGTGGTTACCAACGCGAGCATCACTGCGCCGAGGGGATCCACCCTGAAGCCCATCTCCAGGTTGAAATCACCGGCGCTAGCCCAGTTGAATAGGGCTTCATAGGGGGCAGCTCCCCGCAACTGTTCAGCTAAAACGGCAAAACTTAAAACTCCAGAGGCGCCAACGCTGCTGAGCAGCAATACCGCTACCGGTTTTCGCAAACGATTAACTGTGCGGTTGAAACTGATCAGCCCTAGGCCCACCAGCACAGCTCCCGCCAATGGCAAAACGGGGATTAACCAGGCAACTTCGGCAGCCGAAGGCATCTGAACGGCAGGCGAATGTGTGAAGTGTAGGCAGCACCGCTAGTGAAGCCAGTGGCCAATTCCAGAGCGAGCAAAGCTGGTGGCCCCTAAACCAATCCAACGGTGCGCTAACCAGAACAAACCAATCGCAATTGCGATACCAAGCTGAGCTGGCCGCAGGAATTCAGCCAGCACTAATTTTTGGCGCCCATCCAGCACCGCTAGAAATGGCAGCACCGAGGTATTTGCCTTTAATTCAGCAAACGCATCACCAAACCTGGCGTTGAGTCGTCTGTCGCCATTCCAAACAGCAAAAAGATGGTGGACGATGAGCCCCGCACTTGTAACCACCATGAAACTGCTGCCGATCCAAAGCAGATGGGTGAGGCACCAAAGCACCTGCCCCACCGCTTGGGGATGGCGGCTGATACGGATAACGCCGCTGGCATAGAGCCGCACTTTTGGCTGCAACAAAGCTGGAATCTCCAGCAGGTTGTAAGTGGCGGGATAAAGAAAGAAAAAACTGATGGCAGTGCCCACCCACACAAAGGGCACAATCCAGCTCTGCCCTTGGAAATCCCAAAGCCGTAGGCCGTCGTAGCGATGGGCCAGAAAGTAACCCACCAAAACCACCGCTGAGGGGATGCTGATGGCGGCAAACAGTAGGCGCCAAGCCCGTTCGCCAATGCGGGCGGCCCCCCACGTACGCAAAGAAGCTCCGCCGCTGTGGAGCAGCGCAAACACCAGAAGCAAGGCCAGCATTACGAGGCTGCTGCTATGCAGGCTGTTTTGGTGCAATGTGGAAGGGGCCACCAGAGAAAACGGCTGGAAATGGCACCCTAGAGTTCAAACCATGGCGGACCTTCCGTTCACTATTGATCAGCTGCGCATCCTGCGGGCCATCGCCA
>NZ_CEXBMR010000030.1:4948-22610 GCF_982614295.1 Synechococcus sp. | reverse complement strand
CACAGGCCAACCAGGTAAGGGTGCGGTTTGATGAAGCTCCTCGAATTTTGCTAAATAGCAATTGGGGGGCTTCAAGCAAAGTAGCTTCGTTTAAACTTCGAGTCCGGCGTCGGGAAGTGGGCGAGGCAACAGTCATCAAGTTCATCGCTTGGGAATATGACGGCAGAACCGCCAATTGATAAATGATTAATGATTCCCCCGCTACGTAGAGTTACCGTTGATACAAAAAATAAAATCAGTCAAGGCCGACAGCGCTTCTCATGAAATAAGGTTCGTGGAGATACAAATAAATCAATAATTTGATTAAGAAATACACGAACTGTTCACCATGAACATAACTTAGAGGCTATACATAGTGCAGGAAAGACAAAACGTTGATTGGGCCGCCTTCGGGCTTGGTTCATCGGAAGTAGCCCACCGCAGGGCGAAGCAACGCTCTTTCCCACGAAGCGGACATTCCATCCATCCTTCGAGATTCCTCGCCATGACCAAACTTCAATACCGCGGCGTTAGCTACAGCAACGACAACCGCGAACAAGTGAGCAACCAAGCTGTAGATCATTCCTATCGCGGCCAGCACTACAGCGCCCCACTGCGCCATGAAGCTGCAGCGGTGGATACTCAAGTTGCACTGCAATACCGCGGCCGTGTGTATCAACACCGCCAAGCAGAGGCGGCAGACCAAGTAAAAAATGCTTGATCGAATTCCATTTTTGTGAGCGTTGTTACAACGCTCAACCCGGCCTCCCCCTCATATAGGGGAGGTTTTTTATTTGCCTTGGCTAATCCACGGCATAAACATGGATCTGCAATTAATTCCCTCAGCCGATTCCTATAAATTGCTACCAATTTCAATATTTGGAATGCTCTGGCTACAAATTCACTTCGAAAGTTCCACTTGGGATTTTTTGGCCAAGGGCATGGTGGTAGTTGATGCTGATTCCAGCCAAGCACTCTGCGCTGATGCCCTAGCCTCAGGGCTAAGGGTGGTTCAATTGGGAAGGATCAAATCAAGCCACTAATAGATTTTCTTTTTTGCTTCCATTTTAGGGTAGACCAAATAAGCAGAACCAATACCAAAGGTAATACACCAATCAAAGCAAACAACCTAAATTCATCAGCCAATGTAGAAGCCGTGCTGCTTAATATTTGCTCGATAATATATAAACCGTAAATACCAAGTAATACCCATCCTTCCTTTCGGCTTATAACACCACCAGACCAAAAAATTGGCAAGCACGCCAATGTGGTGGCAACCATGATTGGGAAATCGCGATTGATCATCACCGGATCAACGCCAAGGCCCCTGCTGCCGGAAGCTAATCCACATAAGCCCAAAACTACAAGTTGATTTAGCAGGTTGCTACCCACCACATTGCCAATAGCAAGATCTGGCTTACCGCGATAAGCAGCCACTAAAGAAGTAACTAGTTCTGGCATAGAAGTGCCCGCCGAAACGATCGTTAACCCGATCACAGTTTCACTAACTCCCAAGCCTTGGGCTGCAGCAATCGCCCCTTTCACTAACACCTGGGAGCCAATCACCAATAACACCAAACCCACAATTAATTTTGTTATTGCAACAGGTGTTCGCGATCCCCCAGCCTCTGCGCCTAGGTCTTCCGCCGCATCTGAAGGCTCCTCCCTGGCGGAACGAATTTCCCAAACCAAATTAATAATTGTTCCCGCTACTAATGCGAGGCCTGCGATCCAAGTAATTCGCCCCCCAGAGGCCATCCCCCAGGTGGCCATAGAAACAGCAAAGAGAAGGGGAACATCGCGTTTTACCAAGCGGCTCTTCACCCGCAGTGGCATCACAGCGGCACTCGCACCGAGCACCACCATCACATTAAAAATATTTGAGCCAACAATATTGCTTACAGCGATTGCATCACCTGCGCTGCCGCCTTTAAGCGTCGAGAGCAGGCTTACAAATAGCTCCGGCGCACTGGTACCCAAAGACACCACCGTGAGGCCAATCACTATTTGCGGAATACCAAATAGCAATGAAAGTGCAACAGCACCGGCTACAAATAATTCGCCGCCACCAAATAACAACAAGATGCCAATTATTATCAAGCCAAAGTCAATTAAAAAGGGCAGCGTCATCAGATTTGCAAACAACTTTTAGTTACTGCTGGAGCGATGCAGTGCCCAGCCATTGCACTGCATTATCACTGAAACCAAACCGGCAAGGCAGCATCTCCACTCCCGCCGCCAGAGCTTGGCGAAACAATTGGCCATAACGGGGATCTGCGCTGTCGCCAGGGGCAAACCGCAGCACATCTTCACGGCTTAAGCATGGAATTAATACCCCCCTTGCATCGGGCAGCACCCCCATTAATTCCTCAAGGTGTTTTTGGCCTCTTTCTGTAACAGTGTCTGGAAATAAAGCCAGTTCCCCATCACTCCAAGTGGTGTTTTTTACCTCCACATAAATCGGCCGGGGATCAACCGCTTCTGGAGCAGGAGTAAGCAACAAATCAATCCGGCTACGCCGATTGAGGCCATAGGCCACCTCAGCGCGAATCGAGCCAATTGGGCCTAACCAGGGCTCGAGTAAACCCGCCTCAATTGTTGCCCGCAAGAGACGATTCGGCAGAGCTGTATTAACCCCTACCCAACAATTTCCGCCTCCAGCTGCTGGCACTTGCGCCTGCTCCCAGGTGTAGGCCAGCTTTCGCTTGGGGGATGGATCGTGGCGTATCCGCACTTTCCCCCCCGGCAGCAACACCCCAGTCATGGGGCCTGTATTAGCGCAATGGGCAGTTACCACCTCGCCATCAGCAAGTTGCACCTCGCAAAGAAAACGCTTCCAGCGTTTGAGCAATACCCCTTCCAAAAGGGGTTCAAACTTCAACACATCAACAGCAGCCATTGCGCCAGGCCAGCGGTAAGGCCATGGTCCACCACAATCAGCCCTATCGGTTCAGTTCAATAAATGCCTTATGGCTGAAATTGCTACTCCTGCCAAAAATTTGCGGCAGATCGCCCTTGTTGTGGCAGTTGCCACTGCCCTCAGCAAGGTGGCGGGGCTTGTGCGCCAACAGGCGATCGCGGCTGCTTTTGGAGTGGGGGCCGCCTACGACGCCTTCAACTACGCCTATGTATTACCGGGTTTTTTATTAATACTGCTAGGCGGCATTAACGGTCCATTCCATAGCGCTGTAGTGAGCGTGATGGCAAAGCAAGAACGGGCTGAAAGTGCTCGCTTGCTGGCTGCAATCAACACCTTGGTGGGTTTGGGGTTGCTGGGGGCCACTGTTCTATTGGTGCTGCTGGCTGATCCCTTGATCACCCTGGTGGGGCCTGGGTTGGATCAAGAACTGCACGATCTCGCCGCTTTGCAATTGCGGCTGATGGCACCCATGGCATTGTTTGCCGGCTTAATCGGCCTGGGTTTTGGCGCCTTAAATGCCGCCGATGAATATTGGTTGCCGGCCATCAGCCCCCTGCTTTCCAGCCTGGCGGTGCTACTGGGCTTAGGGCTGTTGTGGTTCCAAGCAGGCCCTGCCATCGGCACCGCCCCATGGGCCCTAGCCGGTGGAGCGGTGTTAGCCATAAGCACCTTGGGGGGAGCAATCCTGCAATGGTTGATCCAGCTGCCAGCGCTGGCGCGCCAGGGGTTGGGCCAATTGCGGCTCAGTTTCAACTGGAAGCAACCGGGGGTAAAGGAAGTGCTGCAGGTGATGGGGCCTGCAACCCTCTCTTCTGGGATGTTGCAAATAAACGTGTATGTAGATCTCTTTTTTGCTAGCGGCATCAGTGGCGCGGCAGCAGGCCTGGGCTATGCAGGCTTGCTTGTGCAAACCCCTTTAGGAATTCTTTCCAACATGCTGCTGGTGCCATTGCTGCCGGTATTTGCCCGGCTCACCGCGCCAGAAGATCGGGGCCAACTGCTGCAACGCATTCGCCAAGGGGTAATGCTCAGCAACGCCAGCATGTTGCCATTGGGGGCCTTAATGGTGGCCCTTGCCGGACCAATCGTTGCTTTGGTGTATGAGCGGGGCGCGTTTAATGCCAATGCCGCCAGCTTGGTGGTGGGGATTTTGATGGCTTACGGGGTGGGGATGCCTGCCTACCTCAGCCGTGATGTGTTGGTGCGGGTTTTTTATGCCCTCGGCGATGGCAACACCCCCTTTCGCATTTCGATGGCGGGGATTGGCCTTAATGCAGGGTTGGATTGGCTGCTGGTGGGTTGCCCCACCCCTGATGGTTTACTGCTGCCACAGTTGAATTTCCAAGCGCCGGGGCTAGTGCTGGCAACAGTTGGCGTGAATGTGGTGAGTTGCCTAGCCCTATTGATCGCATTAAGAAAAAAACTAGGTGCCCTGCCGATCGGCGCCTGGGCGAAAGACACAGGCCTTTTAACTTTTGCCGCCTTGGTGGGTGGCTTACTGGCCTGGGCACTTGCCACTGCGATTGCCTGGCCGCCCCATCTAATTGGCAAATTGCTGCAGGTGCTTATTTGCGGTGGCAGCGGAGCCCTTAGCTATGGCTTAATCGCGGGGGGGCTTGGCGTGCCAGAAGCGCGGGAATTAGGCCGCACCCTGGGGGCGAAATTACCTTTCTTAAAAAACTAACTAGTCAACAGTGCGTTGATCCCGCACCGAAATTGGCAATTCCAGATGGCTGCGGCCAATCATCTGCAAACCTTCAACGGAGTAAATGCGGGCTTGGATGCCAAATTCGCGAAAAGCAGTTTCCAGCTCTTGCAGTAAAGCTTTCTCCACCTGGGCTTCGGCATCCACAACAGTGCCCAACAGCCTTTCCCCCAATTTGCCCACCCTTTTACGCATCACCTCACGGGCGTTCGTTACTTCAATTACAAGCATCCGTCGCCAGCGGCGTCTTCCCAGTATCGCTGCAGAAGGGCTCAAGGATTTCCTCTAGATCCATTAATTGACCAGGGGGGATCAAACGAGCAAGGGGAAAACGGCTGCTGCCTCCGCCTACGGGCACCTGTAATCGCTCCAAAGCTGAGCGCACCGCTGCTGCTGCCCCTTGATTGAGAAAGCCAGCCAACTCTTCCGCAAGGGGCTGGGCCAACTTGGCATCACCCAAATACAAATGCCAACCGGCAATTTGGATATAGATGCGATCGGCAATAGCCCCGCTGAGATCTCTCAGCTGAGCAGCAGTGAGGCTCATGCAGGTTTTGCTGATTTTTTGTAGCACCAAACTAGATGCAACAGCAACAGCACTAGCCACACCAAGCTCAGCTGTGGCAAAGGCTGCAACGAACCGGGGCGAAGGCCATGCCACAGCCATAAACCGCTATTCACAAAAGAGAACAGGGCCCCATGAACGCCAAAATTGACCCAGCGCTCCAGCTGCTGATATTCGGGGTCTTGCGGGTCTGGGGGCCTGGTAGCAACAAGGGGCAAGGTAATTGTGATGCAAATTTTATTCTGAACCAAACCGATGGGTACTTGACGAAACCCCGCTGCTGCTGAGCAGAATGGAACGTTCAAGCGCTTGTAGCTCAGCGGATTAGAGCATCTGACTACGGATCAGAGGGTCGGGAGTTCGAATCTCTCCAGGCGCGTTTTATTCACCCCTCGGGGTTACCGCCTGAAAGGGCGGTTTTTTTTGGCTTCAGGTTTCTACGATTACTGCAATGTTTCGCCCTATAGGCCCATCTCCTTGACACAAACAGCACTATCACAAACAGCCGTATCACAACTCACCATGACCGCCCCAGATGCATTGCTGGAGGCTGATCCCCAGGTGGCAGCGCTAATTAATAAAGAACTTGAACGCCAGCAAACCCACCTGGAGCTGATCGCCAGCGAAAATTTCACCTCCCCTGCGGTGATGGCAGCCCAAGGTTCGGTTTTAACAAATAAATATGCCGAGGGTCTACCCCATAAGCGTTATTACGGTGGCTGTGAACACGTTGACGCGATTGAAGAATTAGCGATAGAGCGGGCTAAACAACTTTTTGGTGCTGCTTGGGCCAATGTGCAGCCCCATAGCGGAGCCCAAGCCAATTTCGCTGTATTTCTTGCCTTGCTTCAACCCGGCGACAAGATCATGGGGATGGATCTGTCCCATGGCGGACACCTCACCCATGGCTCACCGGTAAATGTGAGTGGCAAGTGGTTTAAGGCGGTGCATTACGGCGTTGATCCAGGTAGCCAGCAGTTAAACCTTGAAGAAATTCGCAAGCAAGCTCTAGCTGAACGGCCCAAGCTGATCATTTGCGGCTATTCCGCCTATCCGCGCACGATCGATTTTGCTGGTTTCCGCGCGATTGCCGATGAAGTGGGTGCATATCTGCTGGCGGATATGGCCCACATTGCTGGCTTAGTGGCCGCGGGTCTTCATCCCAGCCCTGTGCCCCACTGCCATGTGGTTACCACCACCACCCATAAAACACTGCGGGGTCCGCGGGGCGGCTTGATCCTTTGCTCAGATGCTGCTTTCGGCAAACAATTTGATAAAGCGGTATTCCCCGGCAACCAAGGGGGACCCCTCGAGCATGTGATTGCAGCAAAAGCAGTGGCTTTTGGCGAAGCGCTGCAACCAGGTTTTAAGAGTTATTGCCAGCAGGTGATCATTAACGCCAAAGCCTTGGCTGAAAGATTGCAGGCCCGCGGCATTGCAGTAGTGAGTGGCGGCACCGATAACCACATCGTGCTGTTGGATCTGCGTTCGATCGGTATCACCGGCAAAGTGGCCGATCTTTTGGTGAGCGAAGTAAACATCACCGCTAATAAAAACACCGTGCCATTTGATCCGGAATCACCATTTGTTACCAGCGGCCTGCGCCTTGGTAGTGCAGCGCTCACCAGCAGAGGTTTTACAGCCGCTGCCTTCAGTGAAGTGGCAGATGTGATTGCTGATCGCTTAACAAATCCTGAAAGCGTCGAAATCGAGCAGCGCTGCCGCGATCGAGTAGCTGCCCTTTGCAAGCAATTTCCCCTTTATGGCAGCCGCGGTTAGGCTGCTGTTGTAGGCCTTGGCCTCCTGTGGATTCCAGCCCCCTGATCCCTGCGATCGCCACCTTGGTGGGTGCCGGTCTTTTTACCGCTGCCATCGTGCCGATGGTGCGGCAGCTTGGCTTGCAATGGGGCTTAATCGATCATCCTGATCCCCGTAAACAGCACCTTGAACCAATGGTGCGGCTTGGTGGGATCGGCATCTTGCTGGGCTTTTGCCTTGCTCTTTTAATTACCTGGCTGCTGGGGGGATTTGGCAATTTGCCCGCCAGCCGCGATCAATTGATCTGGAGCACCCTGATCGGAGGAGTTGCCTTTTTTGCAGTTGGCCTCAGCGACGACTTATTTCAATTACCGCCCCTTCCGAGGCTTGGCCTGCAAATCGCGGTGGCAACTGTGGTGTGGAGCCAAGGGGTAAAGATCGGCTCAATCACCCTGCCGTTCGACAGCACCTTGAGCCTCAGCCTGCCGGATTGGCTAAGCGCAATTATCACGGTGATCTGGTTGGTGGGGATCACTAACGCAATCAATTGGCTTGATGGCCTTGATGGCCTTGCCGCCGGGGTAAGCGGTATTGCTGCAGTTGGTTTGTTATCTGTGAGTTTTAGCTTGCATCAAACGGGAGCTGGCCTTCTTGCTGCTGCGTTAGCAGGGGCTTGCTTGGGTTTCCTACGCGATAATTTCAATCCCGCCCGGATTTTTATGGGCGATGGCGGTTCCTATTTCCTTGGCTTCAGCTTGGCGGCCATCAGTTTGGTGGGCCCCGCTAAGGAGCTAACAACAGTGAGTTTGTTGCTGCCTTTATTGATTTTGTCTTTACCTTTAGCCGATATGTCTGCGGTGATCATGGGCCGCGTTAGCTCAGGCAGATCTCCCTTTTATCCCGATCGTCGCCATCTGCATCACCGTTTACTGCGGGCTGGATTTAGCCATCGCCGCACCGTGGTGTTGATCTATGCCTTTACCCAATGGTTTGTTGCTTTAGCGATGGTGGCAGCTAATGCTGAACTGCGTTTTCTCTGGTTAGCGTTAGCAACAGGGGTACTGATTTGGGTAGTGGTGCGCAGCCATCGCAGCCAAAGGGATGAGCCCTTAGATCAAGGTGAATAACAACAAGAAAAGCCAGATCGAAGTGCTTTGTATTGGCACAGAGCTTTTGCTTGGCAACATTGTTAATGGCAATGCCCGCTGGCTAGCGGAAGAATTAGCGCGGCTTGGAATTCCCCATTTTCGCCAAACCGTTGTGGGAGATAACCGGGAGCGCTTAATGGAAGTGGTGTTGGAGGCTTCCAAGCGTTGTCGGGTATTGATTTGTACCGGCGGGCTTGGCCCCACCCCAGACGATCTCACCACTGAAACCCTCGCTGCAGCATTTGGTGCCCCCTTAGAGGAACGCAGTGAGGTGCTTGCAGATATCAAAGCAAAATTAACCGCCAGGGGCCGGCCCATGGCACCTAGCAATTGCAAGCAGGCGCTCCTGCCGTTGGGAGCCACGGTTCTCTGCAATCCACTGGGCACTGCGCCCGGGATGATCTGGTCGCCGGTGGCCAATTTTTCATTGCTCACTTTTCCGGGAGTGCCAGCTGAAATGCAGGCGATGTGGGAGCAAACGGCGGTGCCCTGGCTGCAACAGCAAGGGCTCACAAGTGGCATCTTTCGCAGCCGCCTGTTGCGTTTCTGGGGTGTTGCTGAATCCAGCCTGGCGGAACAGGTGGCACCATTTTTAGAACTACAAAACCCAACTGTTGCCCCCTATGCAGGCCGTGGTGAGGTGAAATTACGGATCACGGCCTGGGCCGATAACGCGGAGAGCGCCGATGGCTTGATTGCACCGGTGGAAAAAGAATTGCGGGCAATCGGCGGTAGTAATTGTTTTGGCGCCGATAGCGACAGCCTTGCTTCTGTGGTGCTTGCTGCTTTAAGGCAAAGGGGAGAAACCTTGGCAGTGGCTGAAAGTTGCACCGCTGGTGGAGTTGGGGCTGCACTTGGAGCAGTGCCTGGAGCCTCTGATGTATTTATCGGTGGGGTTATCGCCTATGCCAATCAGATTAAACAGGCTTTGCTTGGGGTGCCGGCTGACACCTTGGCCAGCCATGGCGCCGTAAGCGAAGCGGTGGCATTAGCGATGGCCGAGGGGGCAAGGCGTTGCACCGGCGCCGATTGGGCTGTAGCAGTTACAGGTATCGCTGGGCCCGGCGGCGGCAGCGCCGAAAAACCGGTGGGCTTGGTTTATTTTGCCGTTAGCGGGCCCAGCTTGAGTTTTAGCTTTATGCGCCAATACGGCGCCAGCCGCGGCCGCGAATGGATCCGCGGCTTAAGTGTTGGCGATGCCCTTGATCAACTGCGTTTGGCTTTGTAAGCCACAGTTTTAGGCTATTTAAATAGCGAAATAAAAATTTTGAGCGCTGGCACCCTCTACGACAAAGTTTGGCAATTGCATCGGGTAGCTGAATTAGCCGATGGCGCCACCCAGCTATTTATCGGTTTACATCTGATTCATGAAGTAACGAGTCCGCAGGCATTTGCAGCCATTCGCGAACTGGGGCTTGGGGTGCGCCATCCGGAACTCACGGTGGCAACCGTGGATCACATCGTGCCCACCAGCTCCCAAGCAAGGCCTTTTAGCGATCCGTTAGCGGAAGCGATGCTTGCCACCTTGGAGCGAAACTGCAGCGAAAACGGCATCACCTTGCATGGTTTAGGCAGTGGTCGCCAAGGGATCGTGCATGTGATTGCCCCGGAGCTTGGGCTCACTCAACCGGGGATGACGGTGGCTTGCGGCGATTCCCACACCTCAACCCATGGCGCCTTTGGAGCGATTGCTTTTGGAATTGGCACCAGCCAGGTGCGCGATGTGCTGGCTTGCCAAAGCTTGGCGATGGCGAAATTAAAAGTGCGGCGGATTTGGGTTGATGGCGCATTGCAACCGGGGGTTTACGCCAAAGATCTTGTGCTGCACATCATTCGCCAAATGGGTGTGCAAAAAGGCGTGGGCTACGCCCATGAATTTGCAGGTCCTGCGATTGCGGCCCTCTGCATGGAGGAACGCATGACGATCTGCAATATGGCGATCGAAGGCGGCGCTAGATGTGGCTATGTGAATCCAGATGCCACCACATTTAGTTACCTAAAAAACCGGGAATATGCCCCTAAAGGGGAAGCCTGGGGCAAGGCAGTGGCCTGGTGGAGCGCACTTGCCTCAAGCAGCGATGCTGTTTTTGATGATGAGGTGTTAATTGATGCCAGCAGCATTGCCCCCACTGTTACCTGGGGGATCACACCGGGGCAGGGAATTGGCGTAGATGAAATGATTCCGCAATTGGATCAAATTGCTACAGCCGAAAGACCCCTCGCGGAAGAGG
Organism: Synechococcus sp.; assembly: GCF_982614295.1. Lineage (NCBI taxonomy): Bacteria > Bacillati > Cyanobacteriota > Cyanophyceae > Synechococcales > Synechococcaceae > Synechococcus > Synechococcus sp. Next base: position 12,304 of record NZ_CEXBMR010000030.1, on the reverse strand, counting down.
CCTATCGCTATATGGATCTAAAACCAGGTAGTGCGATTGCTGGTGTAGCCGTGGATGTGTGCTTTATCGGCAGCTGCACAAACGGACGGATTAGCGATCTAAGGGCAGCCGCGGCAGTAGCAAAAGGAGGCAAGGTGGCAGCTGGCATAAAAGCTTTTGTGGTGCCTGGATCGGAACAGGTGGCAAAGGAAGCGGAAGCAGAAGGCCTGGATCAGCTATTTCGCGCCGCCGGTTTTGAATGGCGCGAACCGGGCTGCTCGATGTGCCTTGCAATGAACCCAGATCGATTGGAAGGTAGAGAGATCAGCGCCAGCTCTAGCAACCGTAATTTCAAAGGTCGCCAGGGTTCTGCCACCGGCCGCACCCTGCTGATGAGCCCTGCGATGGTGGCCGCCGCCGCTATCACTGGCTGCGTAAGCGATGTACGCAAACTGTTAAACAACCCCAATTAATAGTAAAAAAATTCCAACCAAAAGCATGGATAACATTTTCCCCAGCGGTGCGATAACAAAGATCAGCGGCAAGGCTGTGGTGCTGAGCGGCAACGACATCGATACAGATCGAATAATCCCAGCTCGATTCCTTAAATGTGTGAGTTTTGATGGGCTTGGCGCCCAGGTATTTGCCGATGATCGCAAGGAATTAAATAAAGGCGCAGCTGGGTTTCATCCTTTTGATCAACCTGAAAAGCAAGGAGCAAAATTCTTATTCACAAACCAAAATTTTGGCTGCGGCTCAAGCCGTGAACATGCACCCCAGGCATTAATGCGTTGGGGTATTAGGGCGGTGCTAGCTGAAAGTTTTGCTGAGATCTTTTTTGGCAATTGTTTAGCGCTTGGTATTCCCTGCGTGCAGGTAGAGCAAGCGCTGATTCTGGAACTACAGGCATTGGCAAACGAAGCAACAAATCCAAATTTTGTGCTGGATCTTGCCTCCAGCAGCATCAGTAGCGAAGGCTACAGCTGGGCTATCGAGCTGGAAAAAGGCATCCAGCAAATGTTCTTAAGCGGCCGCTGGGATGGCACAGCACAACTTATTGCTAATAACGAGGCTCTGAATAAAACTGCAGCTGCCCTGCCTTATCTAAATAATTTATGGGCCTAATACAACTCCAGTTGATGGTTCATAGGGCACAAAAGGTAAGCCGGGGCCGCGGAAACCAAAATCGTTTAATTTAAACTTGATACCACCGATCCCTGTGAAAGGGCTGTAGTAGAAACCCACCTCATAGGCGCGGCGTTGCCAGCGCAATTCAACATAGGAATTAGTTACATCACCGTAATAGCCAGAGCCTCCAGCTACGTTATAACTTACGGCACCATCTAACACCAATGGGCCAACTAATTGTTGGGTTAAGCCAGCACCTAAAGTAGCTGTATCAACATAACGATCAAAAGCAAAAGGGCTATCGCCTGATTTCGCAGCTAAACTACCAAATAAGGAAAGGCGGGTGTAATCAAACATCGGCCGATTAAAATGGCCCAATGTAATTACAGGCCCACCAGAAATCCCCACTAGATTTTGGCTTTGTCCGCCGCCATAGGCAGATAAATTCAAAAAAGGTACGAAATTAAATGAAAGCCCAGGTATTATTGCAACACCGGAATAGCGGTAGGCACCCTCTGAACTAAGCGGCAGGGCTTTACCACTCCAAATTGGTAAATTAGCGCGAATTGCGCCATAAAAATTAGCGCGCCATAGATCAGCAAAATTATTACTCTCATTATTACCAGATACAAAATCATTGCTCTGGTAATTACCAACGCCCGCCCGCCAAAAATATGAACTTTGCAACTTACCAAGAGTGGGCAGAGATGCTTGTTTTTCTAAGGAAACGCCATAGGCAGAGTAGATATCCTGCTCGCCAAGGGAACCATTCCAGGTGCGGAAGCGATAGGCGCCAAATAAACGGGCGAGCGGTGTGCCTAAAAATGGCAATTTAAGCGGCTCTAAAATTTCAGCCACCACCCTTGTGGCATTACTTAGATTTTTATCAGAAAAACTTGATACATCTGCCCGCGCATAAAATCTTCCATTGCCAAAGGAACCTTCAAGCAAAGCGAGAGCGCCAAATAAATCGCCCACGGTGTTGGATTGGCTAACGGTGCCTGATCCTGCAGAAGCGCTTGGGGCCGGATAGGAGTTAGTGGTGCCCTCAAAAGCCCGCTGAAGCATGAATTGTGGCTTTAAGGAAAATACCGTGGCTGAACCGAGGCGCACTTCAGGCAGGGCATATTCAACAAATAGGCCATCGCGATCAAGATTATCGTTTTTTAGCGACCAGCGATTTTCAACCTCTTGCTCTTGGGTTGGCTTGATCTTAAAAGTTGTGGGTAAAGGCACTGGAATTTTATTTTCCAGCAGCAAACGATTACGAGCTGATTCAATCACCGTGGTTCCATCAAGTTCCTGTTTTGATTTCACCATTTCCATATCCACCCACACCTGAGCTGGGGTGAAGGGATCGTTGCTGAAGCTTGCCCTGGGGGCCGTCCAACCTTCAGGGGTGAGCCGCACCTGGGGAGCTTGAAAACGCCAATGGGTAACAGAGCCGCTAATTAATTTTTGGTTTTTTTTATTTTGAATTTGTTGCAATTGGGCCGGTGTGGCCTGGCCGTAGGCGGTTTCAGTGCCAGTGATTGAACTCAGCTCATTTTTGCCAAAACTGAGATCAACAGTGAGGCCAAGACGGGGCTGCACATCCAGCACCCTTTGATCTAATTCGACAATTGCTGCGCGCCTTTGGGCTAACTGTTGAGCTGGGTTCAATTTGGATGCTTGCCGCTCTGGAATTGGCGCCGGTGCAGCCTGGGCACTGGGGCCATCAAATGCCACCGCCTCCAGCAGTTCATCCAGGGGCAACAGCGGTTGGCGGCTGGCGCGATCGGGATCAGGGCAACCCAAAGGGGGTGGATTTTCCAGCTGAGCTCGTTTCACTGTGGGGGAACCAAAGCGGTAGCGGGCCCCCAATAAATAACCATTACTACCTTCATACACACCGCCATAGGTGCCGTAGGCACCAGAACGGTGGTGAATACGCCCCACAATCGACCATTGCGGGTTTAGCTCAACACCTAATTCCACCGCTAGATAATTGAGAAATTGCGATGAATTAAGCCAGGAAACTTTTTCGTAATTACTAAGGGTGGAGTTAAAACTCACCCCTTCCACTACACCAAGGCTTAGCCAAGGCTGAATCCACCAGCGCAAACCAATACCAAAAGTTACCTCCCAAAATTGTTGATTATTAATAAAGGCAAAATCTCTTTGATTTTCTGACACCCCTTTTCGATAGCGCAGGTAGTTGCTGCTATCGCCTGTATGAAAAAACAAATTGCCGTCTAGTTCAAGATCAATTGGATCGGCATCAAGCAGCTTGCGATTAAAACCAATCCCCCCTAAGTATTCAGGCCTTGGGCTACCGCTCACTGTAAAAGTTTCGCCAAAGGTGGCATCGGTCATCTGGCCGCCCCAAGCGGTAATCGCCCATGGGAATGGATGCCTACTCACAAGCGGTGGCAGATTTGGGGGGCATGAAAGCGCCTCCGGCGCTGGAAGTGGCGCCACACTTACAGGCGACACCTGCACCCCAGGCTTAGGGGGATTTAGCTGCAATTCACGCCTTTGTTTTAATTCCGCTGCCACTGCTTCTGGGCTGCCTTGCAGGGGGCCATCGGGATCGAGATCTAATTGATTTGTAAGTAGATCAATCACCCCATAAACATTTTCTAGTTCCCCTTCCCCCTGAAGCAGGTTGTAGCGAATCTCGCTGGCTTGAATGTATTGATTACCGCGTTGAAAAATTACAGATCCACGGGCCCATAGCACCCGGCTGTTGGTGTCGTATTCGAGGCGATCAGCCTGAAGCCTGCCGCCTGCAAGCAATGCCACCACATTGCCGGTGGCTACAAATCGCTGCAATTGTGCGTCGTAACCCTGCTGATCAGCCTTGAGCTCCAGCTCAAGGGGAGCTAGTTGCTTTTGGAGCGCTGCTTGAGGCGCAGGCTGGGGGGGAGCTGCTTCCTGAGCGTGCGAAATCGAAGCGTTGCCAACGCTTAGCAGCATTGCTACGGCTGCGGGCACCAGGTTGTGGGCGGTTAAACGCTGCCTCAATCCTGGATAACTTCAGGAGTGGCGATCTTGCCACGCCAAGCTGGCCAATTCACTCTTCTAGGTCCTTTCTGCTGGGTGTCCGGCTGGGATCGCTAGCCAGAAAACCAAACACAAAGATGCCGATAAAGAAGAAAACAACCGAATAAACAGAAATTTTGAGGGCGAGCATGGTCCAGCCGGAAAGGACGGGGATTGGTGCCGCACCCGAAGCGGCTGAGTCATCCTATGGGCCATACGGGCAGCTGCGGATGGAAAAAGGCCTAGAAGCGTTAGTTCAGGGGTGGATTGAAACGTTTGCCCCCTTGAGGGAGTTGGATCTACTGCCCTTTTGGCGCCGGGAAGATGGCAGCCCAGGCCAGCATCACCCTTGGGGGCAAAAGCATCGCGCTGATTGGGAGGCGCGTGGATTGGTGATTTGGCCCAGGGGCGGCCAACTTTTGAAATTGCAATATTGCTTGCGCTGTCCGCCGGCCTGGCTTGAGGAAAAACCCCAAGGGCAAGTGCGTTTAGCGCTGCGCTGGTGGGCAGAAGCTGCGGCTTTGCGGGTGGATGGCGAAACCGTGGTGCAGGGGGATCTGTTCGATAGCGGCTGCCGCTGGCTACTGCCGCAACGTTTTTGGCAAGGGGCGCCGCTCAACTTGGAATTGGAATTACGCAGCCCCAGCCACGATGAGGGGGGGCTAATCCTGGCGCGGCTGGAGCGGGAACCCGATAGCCCCGCCGATGGCAGCGGCCTGCTGCTGCTTAGCCAACTACGCCTGCTGCAACAGGATTTAAGCCACCTAAAACAAATCCTTTCGCCGCAGCAACGCCAAGATTTAGAGGCCGCATTAGCGCAAACACCATGCAGTTTTAATCAAGCGTTACTGCAACAGCAACTAGCCCAGCTGCCAAAACCAGCAGCGCTGCAACTACTAAGCCATGCCCATCTCGATTTGGCCTGGTTATGGCCGGTGGCAGACACCTGGCAGGCGGCAGTGCGCACATTTGAATCGGTGCTGGGCTTAATGAAAAGCCATCCACAGCTTTGTTTTGGCCATTCCACTCCAGCTTTGTATCACTGGTTAGAGCTGCACCGGCCACTGTTGTTTTGCCAGATCAGGGAGTTGATGCAGGCAGGCCGCTGGGAACCGCTCAATGGCCCCTGGGTGGAAAGCGATTGCACCCTGCTGGGATCGAGCTCCTTGCTGCGGCAGTTCAGTGAAGGCCAGGCTTATAGCCGTAAAACCTTTCCCGAATGGGAGCACAACCTGGCCTGGTTGCCAGACAGCTTTGGCTTTAGCGCTGGCTTACCTGCTGTATGTGCTGCCACCGGGGTGCGTTGGTTCCTTACCCATAAGTTGTTTTGGAATGCCACTAACCCTTTCCCCCATCGCTTATTTCGCTGGCAACATCCAAGCGGCAGCAGCGTATTGACCTTGATGAGTGCAGCGATCGGCAGCGACGCTGATCCATTAACTATGGCCAACTACAGCCGTGAATGGCAGAAAGCCACTGGGGTAGCTGAAGCCTTATGGCTGCCTGGGGTGGGCGATCATGGCGGCGGCCCCAGCCGGGAAATGCTGGATCAACTGGCCCTATGGCAAGGCCAACCGCTGGCGGCGGGGCATCAATTCGGCACTATGCGCAGCTATCTGGCAAAACTTGAACCGCTGGCTTCGCAGCTGCCGGTGTGGCGAGATGAGCTTTATCTGGAATTACACCGCGCCTGTGCCACCAGCCGCCCGGATCAAAAAAGACACAACCGCAGCCTTGAACGCCTACTGCGGGAAGCAGATGTAGCAGAAGCGCTCGCTCCAGCAAGCAATCCTGCTAATGAACCAATTGAAACTGAACCAATTCACACTGAACCAACTAACACTGCCGGCCAAAAGGAATGGCGCTGTTTGCTGTTTCAACAATTTCACGACATTTTGCCCGGCACCTCAATTCCGGCGGTATTTGAACAGGCGGAAAGGCAATGGTGCAGCGCGCGCCGCGCTAGCCGCCAAAGACGCGATCAGGCCCTAGGCCGTTTGGTGGCATTAGGTGCGGGCTTTGCACAGCAATGGTGGGTGGGGCAACTACTGCCAGCAAAAGCTGGTAATCGGGTTTTAAAAATGCCTAAGCCAAAGGCCGGCTACAGCTGGTGGGGGCCCCAGGGGCCCCTGCTAAGCCAGGCAGCAAAAGCTGGTGGTTGCTGGTTGCAACTGCCATTTGCTGCTGGGGTGGAACTGCAACAACTGGTGCAAAAACCCCAAGGGCCAAAGGCATTCGCAGTTCAACAGCCGGTGTGCGTGGAGGAGTTGGGGGAAGGGCGCTGGGTTTTGCAAAACAGCTGCGTAAAAGTGCTGCTGGGGCCCCAAGGGGTGGAACAGCTGCAGGGCTATCAAGGGGGCGCCTGGGGGCCAGCGCTACTAAAAGAGCCATTGCAATGGCGCCGCTACAGCGATCGCGGTGAATTTTGGGATGCCTGGGATTTAGCGGCTGATTATCGAGAAAAACCACTGCCGTTTAGCTGGAGTAGCGGCCCAGAATTAATCGAAGCCGGACCACTCAGCAGCCAGTGGCGTTGGCGCGGCAATTGCGGCCAAAGCCCAATTCAGCTGCTGCTGAGGCTGCAGGCGGGCAGCGAAGTGCTGGAACTATGCCTGCAAAGCCAATGGCAGCAACAACATGAACTGTTGCGGCTGGAGTTGCCGTTGGCAAAGCCGGCTGGTTTTTGGAGTGCTGATTGTTCGGCGGGGGTGCAAAATCGCCCCAGCACCCCTGCCAATGCAAGAGAAGCAAGCCGATGGGAAGCAGCTGCGATCAGCTGGCTAGCGGCAGGAACTGATGCCCATGGTTTAGCTGTGCTGCTGGATGGTCCCCAAGGGGTAAATGGCACGGCCGCAGGGCTAGGGGTTTCTTTGCTGCGGGGGCCCACCTGGCCTGATCCCAGCGCAGATCGGGGCTTACACAGAATGCGGTTGGGCTTAATGCCTGCAGCCGGTGGCTGGTGGCAACAGGCGGTGCCTGCAGCCGCTGCAAGATTTCGTGAGCCGCTATGGAAACGTCCTGGCGTTACAGCTGCAATTGAGCCAGCTAAAAATCCGGAAATTCGCCAGCTCTTGGCATGGCCCGATAGGGATTTACGCCTGCTGGAATTAAAAAAAACAGCTCGAAATCAATTGCAAATCAGCGCCCAAAACCTCAGCCCCTGCCGCTCTGCAGTGGCAGAACAGTTGAAACCATGGGCGATTGCTAGTTGGAATCAATCCCTAT
>NZ_CEXBMR010000030.1:2268-4848 GCF_982614295.1 Synechococcus sp. | reverse complement strand
ATGACCATCAATCTTCATGATCATCAAAAGGATCAGTTAATTGCTTGGAAGGGGGGCCAAAGGCTGTATAAACACCAAAACCGGTTAAGGCAAGCAACACCAGCAGCACCGTGAGGGCTATCGAAATTGCAGGAGCGGTGGTTTCCATCAGCTGATTTATAAAAGTGCAGGTAAGGGCCTGTTGCCATTAGAGTAACGATCCCTATACCCCGCCAGAGAGGTTTTCAACCCATGGCCCAACGCACCCCCTTGGGAGATCTGCTACGCCCCCTCAATTCTGAGTACGGCAAGGTAGTGCCTGGTTGGGGCACCACTCCAGTGATGGGGGTGTTCATGGTTTTATTTCTGGTATTTCTGCTGGTGATCTTGCAGCTTTACAACCGTTCACTGCTGCTTGATGGCATCACAGTGAATTGGAATGGCATGGGTTAAACGATGAATATCTTTGGCGTTGGCCTGCCGGAGATGGCGGTAATTGCCGTTATTGGTCTGCTGGTGTTTGGTCCAAAGAAATTACCGGAATTAGGCCGCGGCCTTGGGCGCACTTTGAAAAGTTTTCAGAGTGCTTCTCAAGAATTTGAACAGGAATTCCGTAAGGCGGTTGATAGCCCGGTAGATCTGGAAACCAGCAAGCAGCTTGAATCAGCCGATGGCCCCACTGATGCTGCTAGCGGGCCTGGGTAATCCAGGCAATAACTATGCCGGCACCCGTCATAACGTTGGTTTTATGGTGCTCGACCATCTAGCAGCCGCAGCAGCAACTAGTTTTAAAGCCCAAGCCAAGTTGCATGCTGAGCTAGCAGATATCGGCCAAGGAGCTAAAAGATTGCGGCTGCTAAAACCGCAAACATTTATGAATGAAAGCGGCCGTTCAATTCGCGCCAGCCTTGATTGGTATGGCTGGAATATTGAACATTTGCTTGTGATTGTGGATGATATGGATCTACCACTGGGTAAGTTAAGGCTGAGATCTAGCGGTAGTGCTGGTGGCCATAACGGTTTACGCAGCACGATCCAACATTTAGGCAGTGAAGATTTTGCAAGGTTGCGCATCGGCATCGGCGCCCCTTTAGGAAACCCAGAAGAACGCAGAGAACGCACGGTGGGCCATGTATTAGGGGCTTTTAGTAGCGCGGAGCAGGGGGTGCTGGATCAAGTGTTACGGGAGGTTTGTAGTGGGATCGAATTAATCCAAACCGATGGCTTAGAGAAAGCGGGCAATCGCCTTAATGGTTTTAAGCCCACTGCTTGAGATGGGGAAATTAGCTTCTACAAATGCAAAGCTGCGGGTATTAAATCAAAGCTTTAGCCAGAAATTACTGGAGGGAGAAGTGGCCGCTGGGGGATTCCGTTGGGAATTTAGATGGCATTTTGATCGCGGTGAATTAGTGGTAGAACCATCGCTGGGTAGGGCCTTAATTCAAGATGCTTTATTGCGCTTCTTAGTAAAAAGTGATTATCAACTAGAACCAGGTGGCGATTATCAATTCACCGTGCGGGCTAAGTTTTAAGCAAATCTAATTGTATGCCAAGGTGAGCTTCTAGTAATACTAAAGCGGCAATATCATCCAAAGGGCGTGGCGGCAAACGTAAACCTAAAGGTAATAAACGCCATAGGCGGCGAGCTGGAAACAACTGCCAGTAGCGCCCCCTTGCGGCAAGGGTGCTGCCGGCTTCTTTCTGCAGCACAAGGTCTAAACCTGGCATTGCTTCGTGGATGGCCTGCTGCCAAGGGCCACTGCCGGTGCCGTCCCCGATTACTAAACCTACAACTGTTGAACTTTGCTGCCAATGCTGCAACCAATCCCAGCTTTCCTGGGGCGTGCAAACCAAAAGATCTTGCACCTGCTGCCCGCTTATATCAGTGCGCACCAGGCCGCATTTGCTGCTGCCTGGATCAAAACCAATCCAATGACCCATATTCATTTTTTGTTATTCATCAAGATTTACCCCGCGCAATTCAACAAGCACCGGATCGGCAGTATCGCTATCGCGCGCAGAAACCACCTGCAGTAATACTGGCCGGCGACCCCGCTGCTCGCTAAGGGCGCGACCTGCTTTTTTAAATGCTTCCACATCAAATTGAATTGCTGGAGCAAGGGAACCCTGGCGCAGGGTTTCGGTGCGGGCAGCAGCCAATAGCAAATTCAAACGGGCTTGCACCTGCTGAGGGCTGCGTTCATTGGGATCAAAACTAATGCTGGCAAGCACTTCACCTTTACTCACCACCTTTTGATTTGGGCGCACATCAGCAAAAGCCAAAACCTGGGTTTCACCGCGCAACACATTGCCGGCGGAGCGAATACTCACCACCCAGGTGGCGCCATTGCTTAATGCCTGCTCCACCTTTGCCACCTCGCTGCGGGGAATAAGCAATAACTGCCGATTCGGTTGCTGGCCGGGTAAAACCTGTTCAAATGCGCGCAGGTTTGCTTCACGTAACAGGTCTTCTGTGGCTTTTTTTACCAAGCGTTGTTGCGGTATTGCGATCCTTGCGGTGGTGAGGGCCTGACCAGTGCTGAGCACCACATCACCACTGCGCAAAGCCAGCACCTTGCCTTCTAACTGCTTTAGTTCCTG
>NZ_CEXBMR010000030.1:0-2168 GCF_982614295.1 Synechococcus sp. | reverse complement strand
TTCGCTGCGGCTTAATTGAACAACACTGAAATCAAGATTTTTACGGGCATTCGAGAGTTTTGATTCGATTTTATCGAGCTGAAATAAACCAATCCGCAGCTGTTCACTAACGGCCAGCATCAAGCCAAGGGTGAGGGCACTAATCAAACTGCCTGTTAGCACTGTGATCAGCACAGCAGTGCTGCGGGGGCGCAACCGAAACAAACTCAGGCGCGCTTTACCTATGCGGCTGCCGAGGCGATCACCAATGGTGGCAAGCACTCCACCGAGCAGCAGCACCGCCAAAATCAGCAGCCAGCCGGTCACGGTGAAAGCACTAACAAGGGCACCAGTATCGCTGAAGGATGATCAGCTGAAACGTTTTGCAAGGGCAAGCGGATCAAACACAGTGATGCGTTTGCGATCGATTTCCACGAGGCCATCGTTGCGTAAATCACCAAGTAAACGGGTAATGGTTACGCGGGTAGAACCGATTGCTTCTGCGATCGCTTGATGGGAAAGCTTGAGATCGATTGTGATCCCACGGGTGCCGGGCATACCGAAATCACGGCATAACACCAATAAAAAGCTCACTAACCGGGAAGACATATCCCGATGGGTGAGGGTTTCGATCATGGTTTCGGTTTGCAGGATGCGAGAAGAAAGGCCTTGCAAAAGCAATAAAGCAACTCGGGCATCCTTTTCGATCGCCTGCCGCACTGAGGTGGCAGGGGCACTGATCAAATCAACACGGGTAAAAGCGATCGCGTGATAAAAACGATCGGATTTCTGGCCGGTAAGCAAAGAAAGCACGCCAAAAAGGCTGTTTTCTCGCAATAAGGCAACGGTGATTTCTTCTCCGGTTTCGTATACGCGCGATAAACGCACCGCGCCGCGTTTAAGCAGATAAACCCTTTCGGCCGGATCACCGGGGAAAAAGATTGTTTTTCCCCGCTCAACGATTTCGGAGCTAGTGCCCACCAAGCTGCGCATCACTTCTTGGATGCCGAGCTGTGGAGTTGAAACAACCATTAAGCCTTGCTCCAATGTGCAAAACCTATAGAGGCAGGGATTAACGCCTGGTAGCGGTTAACACCAAATATTGCACAGTACAAATGTTTGCACTATCTGTGGTGTTTAAAGCTTGTGCAAGAACGTTTCACCGCTACATTCGGGTTTCTTCTGCCCGCGGTGATTTTATGCTCAGCAGCCTTGCGGAACCCAGCCAACGCAGGGCTGGGGCGGCATTACGGCTGCTGGTTAGCGAGCCGGAGGGGTTATTGCAGGTGCATACAGCGGCTTATCGCGGCAGTTGCCCCAGTGTGTTTAGCCAAGCGCTACGCAGCGCAGGCCTTGGCAGCACGGTGCTGGTGAGTCAGTTTTTGAGAGGCGGTGTTGATCAAGGCCCAACAAAACCGGTGCAGATGTGCGGCCGGCTCACCTGGCTTAGGCCAGCGGTAGCTGATTGCCTCAAGGGCCCAGATGATGGGCTGCAACGGCAAGCGGTGCAGGATTTATGGCAAGAAACCAGCCGCTGGCTGCTGGAAGGTGCGGCTGATTTGGTGGTGCTTGATGAATTAGGGCTTGCGCTTGCCTATGGCTTGCTTGATGAAGCTGAAGTAGTGGCCACCTTGGGGCAGCGGCCAAGCCGTATGGATGTAATCCTCACAGGGCCTCAAATGCCGGCGTCGCTGATGGCGCTTGCAGATCAAGTAACCGAATTGCGCCGCGAACGATGCTAAAAAACGACCGCTGGATTAATGAACAGGCAGAAAATGGGTTGCTAGAGCCATTTCAAGCCACCTTGGTGCGCCATTTGGATCCTGATAACAGGGCAAATCCCGTATTGAGTTTTGGTTGCTCTAGTTATGGCTACGACCTACGCCTATCAGCAAAAGAATTTTTGATATTTAGGCATGTGCCGGGCACGGTAATGAATCCAAAGAGGTTCAACCCAGCAAATTTAGAACCAGCACCAATGCAAACTGATGCTGATGGTTCATATTTCATACTGCCGGCCCATTCCTACGGGCTGGGAGTGGCATTAGAGAAGATGAAGGTACCTGCAAATATCACAGTAATTTGTTTAGGGAAAAGCACCTATGCAAGGCTTGGAATAATAGTAAATACAACACCAGCAGAAGCCGGCTGGGAGGGGCATTTAACCTTGGAATTTAGCAATAGTTCTG
>NZ_CEXBMR010000029.1:4911-22622 GCF_982614295.1 Synechococcus sp. | reverse complement strand
TGGAGCAGTAATTCGTCCCAGGCCTTTGAACTGCCAACAGGTGGTGCAGCGATGATGAATTCAGGCGAAAACATCATGTATTTCTCCCGAAAGGAGCAATGTCTCGCCCTAGGCACTCAGCTGCGCACCAAATTTAAGCCCAGGATTGAGGATTACAAGATCTACCGGATTTATCCTGGTGGCGACATTGAATTCCTGCATCCTGCAGATGGTGTGTTCCCAGAAAAAGTAAAAGAAGGTCGTGCGATGGTTGGTCACAACTCACGCCGTATTGGCCAAAATCCAAATCCTGCCAATTTAAAATTCAGCGGCCGCGAAACTTTCGACAATTAATTTAATAACTATTCCAATAACTGAAGTGCTTTCAGCGATCAACTTTTGAGTTGATTAAATTATTCATCTAGATGGTCTGTTCAAACCAAGGCAGCAGCTTCGAACCAATTTGGCGGCGCTGGCCCGCAGACCTAGAAACCCCCCTTAGCACTTGGCTCAAGGTGGGGCACAGTCGCCCCTACGGATTCCTACTTGAATCTGTTGAAGGGGGAGAGCAACTGGGGCGATGGAGTTTTGTAGCTAGCGATCCCCTTTGGGTGCTCACCAGCCGCGGCGGCAACAGCAGCCTCGATCACCGCGATGGCAGCAGCATCAATCTGCAAGGCAATCCGTTTGAACTTCTGCGGGAGTTGCTGCTTCCTTATCATTCAACCCCGATCCCAGGCTTGCCTCCTGTTGGCCAACTCTTTGGGTTTTGGAGTTATGAATTAATCCAATGGATTGAACCCAGCGTTCCCGTGCATCCCCGCGGCCCGGATGATCTCCCCGATGGCTGCTGGATGTTTTGTGACAGCTTGCTGGTGTTTGATCAGGTGCGCCGCCAAATCACCGCGATTAGTTACGCAAACCTCAGCGATGGAGTTGATTCAAGCCAGGCGAAAGCAGAAGCCAGCGAACGGCTTGAAGCACTAGAGCAACGCTTAAATCAACCATTACCTGCCGGAATCTCACCACTGCAATGGCGAGATCAATCCGCCGATCAGTTACCAATCACCAGCAACACCACAAAAGCAGCCTTTGAAGCCTCGGTTGCCAAAGCCGAAGATCACATCCTTGCCGGGGATGTATTTCAACTGGTACTGAGCCAACGGCTTGAAGCGGAGGTGCAGCGGGATCCCTTCGAGCTATATCGCAGCCTGCGCATGGTTAATCCCTCTCCATATATGGGCTTTTTTGCTTTTAACGGTTGGTATCTAATAGGCTCCAGCCCGGAAGTGATGGTAAAAGCCGATCCCCAAGCTGATGGCACGGTGAAAGCAACGGTGCGGCCGATTGCAGGCACCCGCCGCCGCGGTGCAACCGAAAGCGACGACTTGGCCCTTGAACAGGAATTATTAGCTGATCCCAAAGAAAGGGCAGAGCATGTGATGTTGGTGGATTTAGGTCGCAACGACCTGGGTAGGGTTTGCCAACCCGGCAGCGTTGCCGTGCAGGAGTTGATGGTGATCGAGCGTTATTCCCACGTGATGCATATCGTTTCCCAAGTAGAAGGGGTATTGCGCCCTGATGCCGATGTGTGGGATCTACTTCAAGCCAGCTTTCCGGCGGGCACAGTTAGCGGCGCGCCAAAAATTAGGGCAATGCAATTGATTAACGAATTGGAACCAGGGGTTAGGGGCCCCTATTCAGGGGTTTATGGGGCTATAGACCTTAGCGGCGCCCTCAATACAGCAATCACAATCCGCACCATGGTGGTTCGCAGTAATGGCAAAGGGGGCTGGCGGGTTCAGGTGCAAGCAGGAGCTGGAATTGTGGCTGATTCAGATCCGAGCTCTGAATACGAGGAAACCTTGAATAAAGCCCGCGGTTTGCTGAAGGCATTGGCCTGCCTTTCATGAGCAAAAGTTTGCTGAAAGGCTTTGAAGTGGAGCTCTACACCGGTAAAGCTGATGGCACGGTAGTGGGCTGTTCAGCGGAGGCTGCCGCTGCGCTTCCAGGGGTTGTAACCGAACCTGATTGCCGCAACCTTGAATACATCACCGCACCGGAAGCTAGCTACAGCAAACAGTTGGAACTACTGCTGGAGCCGCGCCGACAATTACGCCGCTGGCTGCAACCCAAAGGCCTCACCCTGCTACCTGGCAGCACCCTGAGCCTTGGCGATAGTGCAATATTTCAACGTTCTGATCCCAGCAACCCATATCACCACTACATCGAAACCACCTACGGCACCAGGGTAGTTACTGCCAGTGTTCATATCAACTTGGGCCTTGAAAACCCAGAGCAAATTTTTGCGGCTTGCCGTTTATTGCGCTGTGAAGCAGCCTTATTGCTAGCCCTGAGCGCAAGTTCACCATTCCTGGATGGCAAACCCACTGGAGCCCATTCCCAACGGTGGTTGCAATTCCCAATTACCCCAGTGCAGGTGCCACTTTTTAGTGGCCACAGCGAATACGTGGCCTGGATGGAGAGCCAATTAAGCAACGGAAATATGCGTAATGTGAGGCATTTATGGTCGTCTGTGCGGCCAAATGGCCCCGATCGGCCCCACGGTCTTAATCGGGTTGAACTGCGTATTTGCGATTTGATAACCGATCCAAAGCAGTTATTAGCAATTACTGCTTATGCCGAACTACGGCTGCATCAACTACTTGAAAACCCAAGCCAACACGATCCCCTTACAGCTAGCAAACTTAATCTGAAGGAATTGCAGCTTCTTGCCGATGCCAACGACAAAGCAGCAGCCAGATCCAGCCTTGAGGCAGTTTTACTGCATTGGCGCGATGGAGAACCGCTCAGCGCTCGGGCATGGCTTGAGAACCAAATAGCGGAAATGCGTCTTTGGCCTGGAGCAAGGGATTTATTGCCCTGGCTTGCTCCCCTTGATGGAATCTTGCAAAACGGTAATACCGCCATGAATTGGCTTTCAAGGCACAAAAATGGCGAAAGCATAAGTTCCCTCATTAGCACAGGTGCAACCGCTATGGAAAATGAAGAAATCCAGGAATGGGAAGCAATTAAAGCAAAAAATGTATCGCCTGGAGCCGTAATAAACGGCGGCCATTTGGGATGATTGAACCTCTCAATTCACCTAAGGCTTCGCCGATGCGGCAGACGCTGCCCAGCTCAAATATTTTGATGGGCCGCCGCACCCTGAGGCAATTAAATGAGCGGCTTGAATTGGTGGAAGATCTCTGGCGAACCGTATTACATAGTGAATGCCCCCCTAGCCAAGCGGAGCGGTTACTTAAGCTCAAGCAACTTTGCGATGAAGAGGAAACATCAAAAGAAATTATTTGCATAATCGTAGAGATGGATCTTGCCGAAGCGATCGCTGCAGCAAGAGCATTTTCGCTTTATTTTCAATTAGTAAATATCCTTGAGCAACATATTGAGGAAGATCGCTATTTAGCCACAATGGCGAATGGAGATGAAGAGGATGATCCCCTTGGGAATCCATTCACACCCCATCTAGTTAGCCACGATGAGCCAGCAACTTTTCAACGCTTGTTTCGCCGCTTACGAAGTTTAAATGTGCCGCCGGGGCTACTAGAAACGCTACTGCGCGACCTGGATGTGCGCTTGGTATTTACCGCCCATCCCACCGAAATCGTGCGGCATACAGTTCGACATAAACAACGCAGAGTAGCTAATCTCATTCAGAAATTAGAAGGCTGTGACCGTGGATTCGGCCCGATAGAAGATCGTCACGTTTTACGCCAGCAACTGGAAGAAGAAATAAGATTGTGGTGGCGCACTGATGAATTACATCAATTCAAGCCATCTGTTTTAGATGAGGTGGATTATGCATTGCACTATTTCCAGCAGGTATTATTCCAAGCGCTGCCTATATTAAGTGAGAGGATTCGTAAAGCATTAGCTTTAAGTTATCCAAATGTAACGCCACCAGAGGATGGCTTTTGTACCTTTGGTTCCTGGGTGGGTGCAGATCGCGATGGCAACCCTTCTGTAACACCAGATATAACTTGGCGCACCGCTTGTTTCCAGCGACGCTTGATGTTGGAGAGATATATATCAGCGGTAGCGCAACTAAAAGATCAATTAAGTATTTCAATGCAATGGAGCCAGGTAAGTGGTGCCTTATTGGAATCACTGGAAATGGATCGATTGCGTTTTCCAGTGATCTACGAACGCCTTGCCGCCCGTTACCGGCTCGAACCCTATCGGTTAAAACTTTGCTACATCCTTGAGCGATTACAACTTACCCAGCAACGTAATGGAATGCTGGCAACCGCCGGATGGGAAGCCCCTAATGATGCCAATGATCCAGCGCCAAGCATCGGCAACTTAGGCGGGCCCCCTGAATTGCATTACCGCTCCTATTTAGATTTTCGCAGCGATCTTGAATTAATCCGCACCAGCTTGCAGGCCACCCAACTCAGCTGCGAACCGCTGCAACGCTTATTAAGCCAGGTGCAAATTTTTGGCTTTACCCTTGCTTCCCTAGATATTCGCCAAGAAAGCAGCCGTCATAGTGAAGCTTTAACAGAACTAAGCCATTACCTACAGCTGCCCATCACCTATGACGCGATGGATGAGGCGCAACGTGTGCAGTGGCTACTACAGGAACTTCAAACCCGCAGGCCCCTGATTCCCACCGGGCCCCATTGGAGTGCCGCCACCGCCGAAACCTTTGCGATTTTTCGCATGTTGGAACGTTTACAGCAGGAATTCGGTAATCGCATCTGCCGCACTTATGTAATTTCAATGTGCCATAGCCAGTCTGATTTGCTGGAGGTGTTGGTATTAGCTAAAGAGGCAGGCTTAGTTGATCCGGTTGAAGGCAGTACCCGTTTACAAGTGGTGCCATTATTTGAAACGGTAGAAGATTTACGCTGCGCTCCTGCCGTGATGGCAGCATTATTTGAAACGTCTTTCTACCAGAAATTATTGCAACGCGAAGAGATTCCGCTTCAGGAGGTGATGCTTGGCTATTCCGACAGCAATAAAGATTCAGGCTTTTTGTCCTGCAATTGGGAAATCCATCGCGCCCAGATGTCTTTACAAAGTTTATGCAGTAGCCATAAGTTAGGCCTAAGAATTTTTCATGGTCGTGGCGGTTCGGTGAGCCGTGGCGGCGGACCCGCATATCAAGCGATTTTAGCCCAACCCAGTGGCACTTTAAGCGGACGTATAAAAATAACTGAACAAGGGGAAGTACTGGCATCTAAATATGCATTACCTGAGCTCGCTTTATATAATCTTGAAACTGTTACTACCGCTGTTTTACAGAATAGTTTGCTTGGCACAGAGCTTGATGAAACAGAAAATTGGAATCAACTAATGGAACGCCTTGCGGTGTGCTCCAGGCGCCACTACAGGGCCTTAGTGCACGACAACCCCGATCTTGTTGATTTCTTTGAACAGGTAACACCAATTGAAGAAATCAGTAAATTGCAAATCAGTTCTCGTCCTGCCAGGCGGCAGCGTGGCGGCCGTGATCTTTCCGCTTTACGGGCTATCCCCTGGGTATTCGGCTGGACCCAAAGCCGCTTCTTGTTACCCAGCTGGTTTGGAGTGGGCGCCGCCATACGCGATGAACTTGATATCGATCCCAAACAATTGGAACTATTGCGGGTTTTATATCAACGATGGCCCTTCTTTAGGATGTTAATTTCCAAGGTGGAGATGACACTCGCCAAGGTTGATTTAGATCTAGCGCATCACTACGTACAAGCTTTAGGTAGCCCGGAAAGCCGCACAGCATTTGAAGCAATTTTTGAGCAGATCTCAAGCGAATATCAACTAACTAAAGATTTAGTATTACAAATTTCTGGCCATAAAAGGCTGCTGGATGGTGATCCCGCTTTACAACAATCAGTGGAACTACGCAACCGCACAATCGTGCCCTTGGGCTTTTTGCAAGTTGCACTTTTAAGGCGTTTGCGCAATCAACATAGACAACCGCCAAGGAATGAAACAGAAGCAAACGATACAAAAACCTACAGCCGCAGCGAACTGTTACGTGGTGCCTTGCTCACGATTAATGGCATTGCTGCTGGCTTGCGCAACACCGGTTGAACAAAGTTTTAAGCGCCCATAATTAAATGATGCCTTATTTCCGTAGCAGCACTGCCGCGCCCCAATTACCTGAGGGTTATCAGATTTATTGGCAACCATTGCCAACAGGTGCTGAAGAGGTAAATAAATTGCTGCAAAAATGCGGCGCTCCTATCCGCAGCAACGAAAAGGTTGCATTAGCCCTTGAGCACAGTGCCTGGTCGCTGAGGGTAGAAAAAAAAGATCAGCTAGTGGGATTCCTACGGGTTACAAGCGATGAAGCTTTAAATGCAAATCTTTGGGATCTCGTGGTTCTACCTGAAGAAATAGAAAAACAGAAAATCATGGAGGTGTTGGTTTACAGCTCCCTCAACAGAATGCGCAAGCAATGGCCTGGCTGCAGTATCTCTTTGGCTGCAGGGCCGGAATTGATCCCAATTCTTGAAACCTATGGATTTAGCTCAGATCCAAACGGCATTCGTGCCATGGGATTAGAGCTGAAACCTGAACTGGCTAGGGGAAAAACGAGCATGGAGGGACTCGAACCCCCGACATTCAGAACCGGAATCTGACGCTCTATCCAACTGAGCTACATGCCCCCACTTAACTAGCCTAGCTGTCAAACCGCCTGGGCCCCATTCTTCTCCACCGCCTGGAGCTCAGCAGCTTTCGCAACTACAGCAACCTGAAATTGGTGCTTGATTCACCGCGTCTTTTGGTACTTGGCCAAAACGGTGAAGGTAAATCCAATCTGCTGGAGGCAGTGGAAATTCTTGGCAGCCTGCGTTCCCATCGCTGCAGCAATGATCGCGATTTAATTCAAAGGGGTGCGAAATCTGGCTTTTTAAGAGCTCAGGCTGGTTTTGATGGAGCAGATGAACTGGTATTGGAACTGCGGCGGGAGGGGGGTCGCAGGGCGCAACGCAATGGCAAGTTGTTAGAGCGGCAGCTCGATTTGCTGGGCCCTTTACGTTGCGTTGGATTCAGCGCCCTTGATTTGGAATTGGTGAGGGGGGAACCAGCCCTGCGGCGCAGCTGGCTGGATCGTGTGGTTTTACAACTGGAGCCGGTTTATGGCGAACTGCTGAGCCGTTATGGCCGCCTACTGAAACAACGCAGTCAGCTTTTACGGCGGCAGCTTGGAGGGCCGCTTGGGGGGCAAGCGGAAATGCTGGATGTATTCGATCAGCAATTAGCTGCTGTTGGTGTAAGGCTGCATCGCCGTCGCTTTCGCATGCTGCGACGCCTAGAGCCACTGGCGGCACCGTGGCAAGCAAAACTCAGCGGTGGTAGGGAGAAACTGCAACTTCGATACCTTCCTGGCAGTGAATTAGTGGAGCCCGAACAGGAAAGTGTTTGGCAAGCCAGCCTGCTGGCCCAGCTGCAGATGCAACGAGATCAGGAATTTCGCTTGGGTTTTTGCACGGTGGGTCCCCAAAGAGACGATGTGGCTCTTTTACTTGGGGGTGAACCAGCGAGGCGCTTGGGTTCAGCCGGCCAACAACGCTGTTTAGTGCTGGCATTGAAATTGGCAGAGTTGGAATTGGTGAAGCAGTTCAGTGGCAGCGCCCCAATTCTGCTGCTAGATGATGTACTGGCGGAGCTTGATCCAAACCGCCAACAACTGCTGTTGGAAGCAATTGGCGAGGGGCATCAATGCCTTGTAAGCGCCACCCACCTCCATAGCTGCGTGGAGGAATGGCGTAACAAAGCCCAACTGATCACGGTGCAGGGGGGATCACTTTTGGCTGAACACTGTTAGGAGCTGGAAGCGGGGCTTTGTTTAAACCAGAAGGCTTTACAAGAAATAGAGCTCCAGCTCCCACCGCCACTGCCACCACAAACAACACAAGCAGCAACTCGCCAACAGTTAATCCGCGTGTTTGCCGATTTATTTCCATTTTAAAAACCGTTTAAGCCACTGGTGAGCGCTAAGATTAGAAGCTCTTTTGCCCGATTCGATGGCCCAAGCCTCATCCTGTTTGCACCCAGATCCAGGACGCCCCGCAACCCCTGTTCCCCAACATGAAAATGTCCCAACGGACATGGTGGGTAAACATTGCATTCTCGAGCTGTACGACTGTGATTCCAGCCGGCTCGACGACGAAGCATTTCTCAGGAACGCCATCACCTCAGCAGCGAAGCGGGCTGGCGCCACACTCCTGAACTTGATCACCCACCGGTTCGAACCCCAAGGGGTAACGGGATTAGCACTTTTAGCTGAATCCCATATCTCAATTCACACCTGGCCAGAATCCGGCTACGCCGCAGTGGATGTATTCACTTGTGGCGATCACACCATGCCTGAAAGGGCCTGTGCCGTGCTCAGCGAAGAGTTGGGTTCTACGCGTCAAAACTTGCGAAGTTTGAGACGGCGCACCCCATCTGCAATTGCAGACACGCAACGGGAGCCACTTCCGTCATAAACGCTCGCACCTACTGCAACAGGGAACGGTTGAGCTTTCCGCTCACCAAACCCTCAAGATCAACACTTACTGCAGTGAAACCAAGCGCCAAGAATTGACTTACCAACTCTTGGCGTTCTTTTGGTTTTAAAAGTTGAACCAAGTCTGCAGGCAATAGTTCAATGCGAGCTGTATCCCCCTGACAGCGCACCCTTAGTTGGCTAAAGCCAAAACCTCTTAATATGTCTTCCGCTTTGGCCACTCTTTGCAACCGGTTGGCGCTTACCGGTTCGCCATAGGGAAACCTAGAAGCAAGACATGGCTGGGCTGGCTTATCCCACCAAGGGAAACCGAGGGCCCTTGAAATTTCTCTTACCCCTTGCTTATCAATACCGAATTGCAGCAAAGGGGATGCCACTCCATGTTCAGCAGCTGCCTGTAGGCCTGGGCGATGATCTGCTTGATCATCTTGATTTACTCCATCAAGCACCAAGAAAGTGCCGGATATTTTAGTTAATAAGCCATGTAATTCCTTTTTACAAAAATAACAACGGTTTTCTGGATTTGAACTGTAATTTATATCATTAAGTTCTTGAGTAAGAATTTCGCGGTGCCGCATCCCTAGCCATTGGGCCTGCCAACGGGCTTCCTGCAGCAAACTTGGCGCTAAAGCAGGCGAAACTCCGGTTACAGCTTCGGCGCGATCAGCCAATTGTTCGGCCGCAAGAGCCGCTACTAAAGTGCTGTCTACTCCGCCTGAATAAGCCACCACCACAGCAGATTGTTGCAGCAACCAATTGCGTAAAGCAGATAGTTGCTGCTGCCGTGGTGCCGGCAAGCTTTCTACCAGTGGATGATTTGAAGTTTGGATGATCACAGGGATTTGCCCCGTAGCCAGTTCAGGCTATCCAGCCTCGTTACAATCCGCCCATGACAAGCTCAAGTGGTGGTGGGATTGGCATACGCACTGCCGCTGGCAGCGATGAACGCAACCATGGCCAGCTGCATGTTTACGACGGGGATGGGAAAGGGAAAAGCCAGGCGGCCCTTGGAGTTGTACTACGCACTATCGGCCTTGGCATCTGTGAAAAGAAACGCACGCGCGTTTTATTAATCCGCTTCCTTAAAGGACCTGGCAGGGCCTACGCAGAAGATGCAGCCATCGAAGCGTTGCAACAGGGCTTCCCCCACTTAATTGATCAGGTGCGCACTGGCCGTGCCGACTATTTCAACGCTGATGAAGTAACACGATTTGATCGCCAAGAAGCCCAACGCGGTTGGGATATTGCTCGTGGTGCCTTAGCGAGCGCTCTTTATTCAGTGGTGGTGCTCGATGAATTAAATCCAGTTTTGGATCTTGGTTTGCTGGACGAACAGGAGGTAGTTAGAACCCTGGCGGCAAAACCAGCTGGCCTTGAGGTAATTGCCACCGGTAGGGGTGCACCAAGATCGTTAGTGAATTTGGCCGATCTTCATTCCGAAATGCGCGCCCATCAACATCCATCTGCTGCTGATTTAGGGGTTGAAGGCATTGAGATATATACCGGCGAAGGCAAGGGAAAATCCACCAGCGCCCTCGGCAAAGCATTGCAGGCCATCGGTAAAGGCATCAGCCAAGATAAAAGCCATCGGGTATTAATTTTACAATGGCTAAAAGGTGGCACCGGTTACACAGAAGACAGCGCAATTGCAGCACTAAGAGAAAGTTATCCCCATTTAGTTGATCATTTAAGGTCTGGTAGAGATGCGATTGTTTGGCGCGGTCAACAGCAACCGATTGACTACGTGGAAGCAGAAAGAGCCTGGGAAATCGCTCGCGCGGCGATCGCCAGCGGCTTATATAAAACAGTGATTCTTGATGAATTAAATCCCACAGTGGATCTCGAATTACTGCCCGTGGAGCCGATAATGCAAACCCTGTTGCGCAAACCTCGCGACACTGAGGTAATAATTACCGGCCGCTGCAAACACCCACCCGCCTATTTCGACCTAGCCAGTGTTCATTCGGAAATGGTATGCCACAAACATTATGCCGAAAGGGGAATAGATTTAAAGCGTGGGGTAGATTATTAATACTAAACAAGCAATTAGCTGTTGCTTTTCAATTGGCAGCCACGACTCCTTATCCTTGATAAATGTTTGGAAACGAAATTAATCACACGGCTTGAAACCTCGTCGCCATTAGATATATTATCCCATATCGAATTATGATCCCGGTTTTTGATATCCAACAAACTCATATTATTAAAGCCTACTTCCTTGAGATTTGCTAAAAACTGATAATTTTGATCTCGCCTCCACTTTTCATCGCCATCGGCAATAATTGCCAACCAGGGCATACTTGGGAAGGAGGTTCTGCCCCAAAATTGAGGAGTGGTAGAAGCATTTAACCAAAGCCTCGGATCCTCGCCCCAAACATCTTTAGGCCTACTTGGAGCAACTAAATCAATGTCGTGAAAAGCACTCACAGGAATAGCTCCACTTATTGCATTCAATTTAAGATCATGCTTCGCTAAATAATCGCCATTAAGTGATAGAAGAGTAATAAGATAAGCGCCAGCTGAGTGGCCGATAACATAAACTGAGCTGGGATCTCCACCATAGTTAGATATATTCTTTTTTGTCCAAGCAAATGCAGCTGCTACGTCTTCCACATGGGCTGGATGAGAAACCTCCGGCGAAAGGCGATAGTTAATTGCAGCCACAGCAATCCCAGAAGATGCAAATAATTTACTTTTTTTTTCATCTTCACTTTTATCACCTTTCCTTAAGCCCCCTCCATGCACAGACAACAAAGTAGGAAAACATTTAGATTTTACTGGAATATACAAATCGAGTTGCCTGCGATCAGCCTCTTTAGTATTGGAGGGATTGGCAACTTCCACATAATTAACGTCTCTTATACTGCGCACATCCTGCTGGGCTAGCGCCGCAGCTGAACAAAGCCCAAAACAAATTGCAGGAAGCAGATGGGAAAGATTAAAACTCATTATTAAACATTGGCACGGGCGGAGTGGAGAAAAAAGCGTCGATAGTCTGGATCTTTTTCAAGTAAATCTAAAAACCGATCACGATCTAAACGCAACAGCAAACCATCGCCCCTTGCCCTCACAGTTACGGTTCGGGGTTGATCTTCAAGCAGCCCGGCATCACCAAAGAAATCCCCCTCCTCCAACACCCCCTGCTTTACAGGAATTCCGCCCCAAAGATCCGCCTGCAGCATCTCCAAGGTGCCAGCCACCACAACATAAAAACTATCTGGTGCGTCGCCTTCTCTGAACACCTCTTCCCCTGGTCGCACCCGATCACTAACAAATTCAGAGGCCAACCAATCCAACAATGAGGACTCCACCCCATCAAATAAAGGAATCGATGCCAATCGGGCTGCAGTAATTCGCACCCGTTGCCCAGCTCGCAAATCAAATCCACTCATTTGGCGATGCCAATAGGAGGCATAAAGCCCCCCCGCTGCAAGCAATGCGTTGTGGTGACCCTGTTCCACTACTTTTCCTGCCGCAATAACAGCCACCTGGTCCATGGAAGCCGCCGCTCGCAGGCGATGCAAAACGGCAATCACAGTTCGCCCTTCTCCCAAACGGGCAAGCGTTCCATTTATTGCAGCTTCAGTGGCTGGATCCAAAGCACTAGTGGCTTCATCTAAGAGCAATAAACGGGGATCCCGCAGGATTGCTCGAGCAATAGCAATGCGTTGGCGTTGGCCACCGGATAAACAGCCGCCTCCAAACCCCACCGGAGTTTTTAAACCGTGAGGTAACCCTTCCAAAAAGCTGCCTAATTCAGCCGCCTCGGCAGCTGCTCTCACCTCAGCGCTACTGGCATCAAGACGGCCAAGGCGAATATTTTCAGCAATGCTCAAATCAAACAACACTGGCTCCTGCGGCACTAATGCCACCTGGTTTAACCATTGGTCTCGATTGAAGCTGGCTAACGGCAAGCCATCAGCCAGCAGTTCTCCCCCTTGGGGTTCCAGTTGACGCAACAGCAGCTTTAAAACTGTGCTTTTACCGCCGCCACTGGGGCCCACCAACGCCAATGAGCTGCCTGCTGGAATTTGCAAACAAAGATCTTCAAGGCCGCCGCCTTCTCCATAGCGGTAGCTCACCTGTTTCAGCTCTAGGCCCTGCTTGAGCGGAGGCGGTGCCGGCAAACTTGCAGCCTTTGTTTTGACAAAACGCTGTTGCGGTAATTTTCGCTCCAATAGATCCAAGGCGGTGCTGGCCGCCTGCAGCGGCAGTAATAAGGGGCCCAGTTGCCACATGCCGCTAACTAAAGCTGTTGCGATGCCAAGCGCTGCCACCAATTGCCCCACACTTAATTGTTTTTGCAGCACCAACCAGGTTCCTAATGCGAACACACTCACCAAGGTGAGAAGCGCAGATGCGGTGAGGGCTGCATTTTGCAAGCCATTCACAGTGCCCACCTGAAGCCCCTTGCGTTTTAAATCGTGGTTACGCGTAGCAAAATCTGCCCGCGTAGCGCTGCCAAGACCAAACAGATCCACTAACTCGCGGCTGCGCAAGCGCTCCATGGCAAATGCCAACAAAATTGCAGCCTTTGCAACCCGGCCCTCTTCACTACGAGCTAAGGCTGGGGTGAAAGCAACCTGGCTTAAAAACAACAACGGCGTGAGAACCACCGCAACTAATGCCAAACGCCAATTGATATGAAACAGCAGCAACACACTGAGCACGAGCTGAGCCAGTGTCCAAATAAAAAGCGGCAACTGAACCACCACCACATTCTCAATGGTGGGTATCTGCTGGGCTAATAAAGCTTGTTGCTCCCCTTCAAATCCAACCCCAGTTGGTTGTTTCTCCTGAAGCAGTTGCGTGAACAAACGCTCACGAAAATCATTGCCAAGTTCACCGCCAATTGCTGCGAATAGTTTTACTTGCAAGCCATTACATGCCACCGCTATCAGCAACCAAATGCAGGGCAATACCAAAAGAGGAATAGCGCGGGCCGGTTCCCCAGGGGTGATAGCGCGATCGATAACCAACTGCAATAAAACCGGAATGCCCACCATTAAGAGGGGATCCGGCAATACCGCCAAAATTGCTAACACGGCCTGAGCCCGATATCTACCGAAATAAGGCCAAAGGCGCAGCGGCAGCGTTAAGGCAGCCATAAATAACAAAAACCAATCAGGGTTAAAGCTTAATAACGCTGAACGCTTTGATCGATCTCTTTACTCCAGGCTTCTATACCACCTTCAATATTGATACCTTCAATGCCATGGCGCCGCAATGCAATCAAGGCCTTGGCGCTCCGCCCCCCCAGTTTGCAATGCACATAAAGACGTTTACCCATGCTCAGCTCTTTCACACGCTCGATGGCACTGCCATCTTCAATTGAATCCAACGGCACCAAAATTGCCCCAGATATAACAGCGATTGCAGCTTCTGGTGGATTACGCACATCGAGCAATATCAAATCCTTTGCATCACTATCTAATAGTGCTTTCAAATCACCAACACTAATGCTTGCAACAGACCCCGCCTCCTCCTGGCCAGGGGCACTGCCTCCCACACCGCAAAATTCTTGATAATCTATTAACTTATCAATTACCGGGCGCTCTTTGGAAGGGCGCAGCTTAAGCTCTCTAAATTTCATTGCAAGCGCATCAAATAACAACAACCTGCCGCTTAATGTTGTGCCGATTCCAGTTATTATTTTTATAGTTTCAGTTGCCTGGATAATTCCAATAACTCCTGGCAATACACCCACCACTCCCCCTTCTGCGCAAGAGGGCACCAATCCTGGGGGCGGTGGCTCTGGGAATAGATCGCGATAGTTAGGGCTTTCAGAGTCTAAATTAAATACTGTTGCCTGCCCTTCAAAACGGAATATCGAACCGTAAACATTAGGCTTTCCCAATAAAACGCATGCATCATTTACTAAATAACGAGTAGGGAAATTATCAGTGCCATCGCAAATAATATCGTAGGGAGCCATTATCTCCAGAGCATTTTCACTTGTTAATGCTGTTTCGTAAAGATCTACTTGGCAATGGGGATTAATCTCATGAATGCGATGTTTTGCAGATTCAATTTTTGGTTTGCCAACCCAACTAGTGCCGTGGATCACCTGCCGTTGCAGGTTGCTGTAATCCACCACGTCAAAATCGACAATTCCCAAACGACCCACACCAGCCGCCGCCAGGTAGAGCAGCAGCGGCGAGCCCAACCCACCCGTTCCAACACACAGCACAGCTGCCGCCTTCAACCTCTTTTGCCCTTCCATGCCCACTTCGGGCAAAATCAGATGCCTGGAAAACCTGGCAATTTCATCAGGACACAAACTGATATCGCTGGTGTTTAGGGGGAGCATGGCTGCATTAATTGGTGCACGCGGCACCTGAGCTTTTTTTATTCTCCCAAATACTTGGCCACCCCAAGCTTCAAACGATCAGCCAATGCCCATCGGTTTTGAAATAAGCCTGGTGAAACTACAAAGTTCTCGATACCTTGATCGCAGTAACTAACTCAAAGTCCATGACGGAACCAAGCGAAGTAAACATCGACGCTCAACCGGTGGACAGCAGCAACGCTGAAAACACAAATCCACTTGGCGATATCAGCGGGGCTGCTGCTGATTTCAAAGAGCGTTACAGCGAAGTTCTTGGAAAAGTGAACAATGCTCTTGATGGTGTGAATTGGACCCAGATGGGTCGTATCGGCAAATCCGTTGGGATCCTGGTTGCAGTAATAGTGGCCCAGGTATTAATAAAAGGGGTACTCGACACAATTAATCTGCTGCCAGTGGTTCCAGGTTTATTAGAACTGCTTGGTTTAGTGGTGGTAGGTAATTGGAGTTGGGGCAACCTTCGCACAAGCACCAAGAGGGAAGAGCTGGTGCAACGAATCACAAAACTGCGTCAGGAATATCTGGGTTGAATTCATCGCCATGGGATGTGGTGGTGGTGGGGGCTGGTATCGCCGGCCTCACCGCTGCTGCTCTTGCGGCTAAAGCTGGCAAAAAAGTTCTGCTTCTGGAAGCCCACCATCAGAGCGGTGGCTGCGCCGGTACTTTTAAGCGCGGTTCATACACCTTTGATGTGGGGGCTACCCAGGTGGCAGGCCTTGAACTCGGAGGCAGCCATCAACGAATTTTTTCTGAGCTAGCAATTGAGCTGCCCCAAGCCACCCCACTGGATCCTGGCTGTGTTGTTGATCTCAATGATGGCCATGAACCCATCAAGCTTTGGCGCAGTGCTGAACGTTGGCGCGAAGAAAGAAAACGGCAATTCCCTGGCAGTGAAGCTTTTTGGCAGCTTTGTGCCGCTATCCACCGCAGCAATTGGGCTTTTGCTTCTCGTCAACCGATATTGCCGCCTCGCAATAGCTGGGATCTGGGGCAATTGCTAAAAGCCCTAGGCCCCGGCAACTTGGCTAGCGGCCTTTTCATCGGTAACAGCGTTGCAGATTTATTACGACTATGCGGTTGCGCTTACAACGCAAAACAACAAAGGCTGTGGCAATTCCTTGATCTCCAACTTCGTCTTTATTCGCAAGAACCGGCGGAACGCACTGCTGCCCTCTACGGCGCCACCGTGCTCAACATGGCGCAAGAACCTCTGGGTTTGTGGCATCTCCAGGGTTCTATGCAAGCCCTTAGTGACGCCCTAGAAGGGGCCCTTGCCAAACACAAAGCAGAAC
This sequence comes from Synechococcus sp., assembly GCF_982614295.1. Lineage (NCBI taxonomy): Bacteria > Bacillati > Cyanobacteriota > Cyanophyceae > Synechococcales > Synechococcaceae > Synechococcus > Synechococcus sp. The sequence continues at coordinate 6,523 of NZ_CEXBMR010000029.1, read as the reverse complement.
TGCGGCTAAGACATCGCGTTGAGCGCTTTAGATATCAAAACGGCAGCTGGCTTGTTAGTGGAGAAGGACCTGGGAGAAAGCAATTCGAATGCTCTAGCCCTCAGCTGGTGTGCAGCCTTCCACCCCAAGTTTTACCAAAACTGCTTGGGGAGCAATTGCCCCCTACTTATGCCAAACGGCTCGGGGAATTTGCAGAGCCATCAGGGGCTTTAGTGCTTTACGGCGCTGTAGATCGCGGTTGTTTACCAAGCGATTGCGCAAGCCACTTACAACTCAACTGGGAGGATCCTGGTTCTATTTTTGTATCTATTAGTTGCGAAGGGGATGGACGCGCTCCCGAGGGCCAGGCAACAGTGATCGCCAGCGTTTTTAGCCCCGCAAAAGCCTGGTTTGAATTAGCTCCTGATGCTTATGAAGCAAAAAAAACAGCGAGCCAAAATGGCATAGAAGCAGCTCTTGAAAAACTATTGGGAATTAAGCAAAAAGATTGGCTTCATCGTGAATTATCAACGCCAAGGGGGTTTGCCCACTGGACGGGGCGTCCCTATGGCTATGTGGGGGGATTGGGGCAAAGGCCTAATCGCTTTGGCCCCTTTGGCTTAGCTAGCCGCACACCTTTGCAAGGGCTTTGGCTTTGCGGAGATGGCATCTACCCGGGGGAAGGCACTGCTGGAGTAAGCCTTTCCGCTGAAATGGCGGTTAAACAATTAATTGCATCCAGCTGAACCTGAAACCTGTTTACAAAAACTGCCCTCGTAATTCTTGGCATTGGCTGAGCTTTTGCTCTAACTGCTCCCACTGCTGATTTTCAACCAGCTCAGTTAATGATTGGAGTTCATTTTTATAGCAATCAAGAGCTGTTAGCAGAGCGGAGCGGTTGGTTTGGGCCATCAAGCGCCCCAGCTGTGGGTTTCCGCCCCCCACCCTTGTGGTGTCTGCAAAGCCGGTGGAAGCTAATTGTTGCGCCAGAGGATCACCTAGCGCCGAAGATTGCAACAGAGCCGCCCCCACCAATACGGGCAGATGAGAAATAAACGCCACGGCCTGATCGTGTGTGCTGGCATCGCAGTGCACTGGGATAGCCCCTAGAGCTAAGGCCAAGGTTTCCACCAAAGCCAAAGCAGCAGGATCCCGCCCCTTTGCTGCCGTAATAACCCAAGGCCGCCCCTTAAAAAGACCCTCTACCCCAGCTTCTACCCCAGCAGCAGCGGTGCCAGCCATCGGATGGCTGGGCACAAAACGGGGCAAGCGGCTGCCAAGTGCTGCTTCAACAGGGGCCTTAACGGAACCCATATCTGTAACTACAGCCGCAGCGGGTAAAGCGCTTAACAGCATTTCGCTTGGGGCGATTAGCTGATCAAGGGGCAGAGCTAACACCACAAGCGCGCAAGGTTTCATCAACACCCCAGAAAGATCCACGGCATCCACTAGATCCCGCTCTAGGGCTCGTTGGGCAGTGGCTTGGCGATGCACCCACCCGTGCACCACAAACCCGAGGCGACGCAGATCAAGCGCTAAAGAACCTCCCATCAAGCCCAAACCCACTACACCGATCGGGGCACCGTTCAGCAGGGTTTGCAGTTGCTGCACCATTTCTGCTTGGTTTGTTGCT
>NZ_CEXBMR010000029.1:0-4811 GCF_982614295.1 Synechococcus sp. | reverse complement strand
TTGGAGCAGCTATCTACGATCAGCTTGCTCAGTTTTTCTGAATGCTGGAAGCCCAGGCTCACCATCGCTTGAAGCAACTGCTTAGGGAGAGTGGTGGATCCAATTGGCCGCATCACCTAACCCTCACGCGCTTAGTTGCCCGCAGTCTGCGACGGGGCGACCACAGCCTCTTCCCAGTAAGCGCAACTGCTGATAGACCTTGGCTGCTGGGGCTGCTGCTGCCGGTGTTGATGGCAGATTATCCAGTACTAATAGTGGCCAGCGAGTCGCTGCAGCGTCGATTAATAAAACGCGAACTGGCTTCGTTGGCGGCGGTTGGCTTGCAGCGCCCCCTTTGGCAAGGCGAAAGCCCCCCAAGCAACCCAGGGCTTTGGCTGGTAAGTGCAGCTGAACTAGTAGAAATCTGGCGGCGTGGAGAACTGGGCGATCATCAATTGATCTTTGCTGAAGCAGAGGAATTAGAGGAGCAGCTGCGCCAGGCGCAGGCAATTAGGTTGCTGCCGCAGCATTGGGATCAACTAGCCAGGGCGAAACCACAACTTGCTCACTCCTTGTTGCATTTGCATGAAAGGTTGAGCCGGCAACTCTTAAATCGTCCGTTAGGCCGCCGTCCCAACCTAGCGATCGCCGCTGAACAGGAAGCGCCCCTAAGGCTTTTAGTGCAGGGGATTGAAGGACTGCCAGAACCTTGGCAAAGCTGGCAGCAAAGCGTGGGGCCCGATTGGACTAGCTGGGCAATAACAGAACCGAAGCTGTTGCAATGGAGCCTGGAACGCCAACCCTTAAAACCGTTAGCAAGCCTGAATGGCTTAATGCTGCAACGGGGGGCAATTTTGATAGGTGCCCTGATGCCCCAGGGGCAAAGGTTGCAAGATCTGGGATTACGTAAACCAGTGGTGGTGCCTCTACACACCCCAGAACGCCATGAGGCGTTGCCTTTATATGCGCCGCGGCTGCAGGCAATGCCAAATAGCCCTTTTTTTTCTGAGCAATTGTTAGCGCAGTGTCGTCGTTTGGTGCTGGGGCAGCTGGAGCTATCGGTGGTGTTGGTAAACGACGACCAATTACGGCAATGGCTTACTAGTGCCCTTGCTGCGGAATTTGGTCAACGGGTAGACCACGAACAAACTGCGCCAGATAGCAACGGGGTGGTGTGCTGCGGCTGGGATTGGTGGTTGGAACACCACGAACAATTGCCGCAACCAGGTCAATTAATTGTGGGCTTGCTGCCGATTGCCAGCCTGGAGGATCCACTCACCGCTGCACGGGTAAATGGCTTGAGGCAAGGCGGTCGCGACTGGTTTAGGGAATTGCTGCTGCCTGAAGCGATTGAACGGGTGCAACGGGGTGTAGCCCCGCTGCGCACTGGCAAAACTTCCCGGCTGGCGGTATTGGATGGCCGGTTGAGAGGTCGGGGGTGGGGGCAAAGGGTGCTGGATGCCCTTGAACCTTGGGAGCCCCTGGAAAGACTGCTCCCTGCCTAGACGCCCCATGCGCCAAACTGAGGATTATTCGCTTAATCAGCATGGGCGAAGCACGCCGTCGCTCCAGCCAGGGACTGCCGCCAAGAATTAGTAAAAAGGCAGCTCCAAAAGACGACTCTCCTCGCATCGTTGCCTGGATCCCACTAACCCAAAATCAAGCTCGCCAATTTGTGAGCCTCACCAGCAAAGGAGCCTGGATTGGCATTGGCGCCATGGCAGTGCTCTGGGTAACTGTGCGTTTTATTGGCCCAGCCGCAGGCCTATGGCACCTATCAGACGGATGAGCAATGTGCCGTTCCTCTGACATTGCCGTTTCTCTAGGTATTTACACTCGCAAAATCCGAAGAAATCCCTAAAATAATTTTAGTTGACTATCTTGTCGTGTTTTTACGATTAGCTGCTCAGTACAAGGATCTTGTTCAAGATCTAGTGATAAGCCTGAAGGCTCTAGCTGAGAGCATGAAAAAGGAAGGTGTTTCAGCTAGTTGTTACACCTGCGGTGAAGATGGCAGCCATGGAGCTTCTTTTGTTGCCGATCTAGGTGATGGCCACGCAGTGCGTTTCCTAGTTTCTGATTGCGGCATCAACTGGATGGAGCTGCGCCATGGCGTTGAGCTGGTGAAATTGGAGGGTGCTGAAGCAATCCAAGAATTAGATCGCCTCAGCAAACATCTCCGCGGCATCCAGAGCCAAAAATTTCAGACCGTTGGCTCAGCTCGCATCAGCTAATGAACTAGCGCTGCTGGATTCTTCTGTTGAAGCTCGCTCTGCGCCCTCCTTTCGTTTTGCCGCTGCTACAGCTAGAGGCTTCATTGAATTTGCCGTTACATCAGCCCCTTCAGTGAGCTTTTGCCGGGTTTTTGCTTCAATAATTTCTTTAGCTTCAGGGTTTTGTTCAAGCCAAGTAATTGTGTTGTCTCGTCCTTGACCAACATTGTCTCCGTTATAGCTGTACCAGGCGCCCTTACGCACCACTATTCCCGTTTCTTCAGCTAAGTCGAGCAAACAACCAAGGATGCTGATGCCGCGGCCGAAAATAATGTCGAATTCAGCGATACGGAAAGGTGGCGCCACCTTGTTTTTTGCCACTTTTACCTTGGCGCGAATGCCATATTCCTCTGTGCCCCTTTTAAGGGTTTGGATCCGACGGATATCGAGTCGCACCGAGGCATAAAACTTGAGCGCATTGCCGCCGGTAGTTGTTTCCGGGTTGCCGTAAGCGATACCAATTTTTTGACGCAACTGGTTGAGAAAGATCACCGTGCAACCGGATTTACCGATATTGCCGGTGATTTTTCGCATCGCCTGGCTCATCAAGCGGGCTTGGCTACCTACCGCTAGATCACCCATTTCCCCCTCTATCTCAGCCCTTGGGGTAAGCGCCGCCACGGAATCCACCACCACGATGTCTACCGCAGCAGAACGCACCAGCTGATCAACGATCTCGAGGGCCATCTCACCAGTGTCTGGCTGAGAAACCAGCAGATTTTCTACATCTACGCCCAATGAGGCCGCGTACAGGGGATCAAGGGCGTGTTCCGCGTCAACAAAAGCTGCAACCCCACCCCGTTTCTGCACCTCGGCAATGGCATGGAGCGTGAGGGTGGTTTTACCTGAGCTTTCAGGCCCGTAAACCTCCACAACCCGACCTTTCGGATATCCGCCACCAAGGGCGAGATCAAGGGTGAGAGCGCCGGTAGAAATTGTTTCCACCCGCATGCGGGAGGCATCTCCCAACCGCATGATGGAGCCCTTGCCAAAGTTGCGCTCAATTTGGTTCAACACCAGCGCTAGGGCCTTTTCCCGCTCGCTAGCGGAAGGTGAAGGGGCCTGGAGGGATCCAGATTGGTTTGAACCGGCCTGGGATTTGGAATCAGCAGTCATGGGCTAATAAACAGCAAAGAAAAAGTAACTAGATCGAGTGAAAACACAATTCCCTGGATTATCCAGGCATCGTGCAACCACCTAGAAAGAAGTGCCACCCAAGCCGCCCGGTGTATCGACCGGCGAAGGTGGAAATGGTTAGTTCAAATGTATTGTAACAAATCAGGGCCAGTCGTCTAGGGGCAAGCCCAGGGTTTCGCGGTTAAGCAAAGCGATCCGCTTTGGCAAATTTTCCGTGTCTTTTGGCAGGAGGTAGCCCCAAGACGCCAAAAGGCAGCTCAGATCTTCTAATCCCGGGGTACGCAGCACCTCTTCAAGGGTGAGCCTGCGATCCTCCAAAAAACGCCAAGGAATTGAATTGGCCCTGCCTTCGGCCCGCTCTGATAGCAAACCAGCTAACACCGCGGGTTTTGAACCTGCTTCGCGGCCATGAACCGCTACGGGTTCCAAGCCGTGGGCCCTTAGTAGCTCCTCCGTGAACTGGGCACTTTTAGTGGTGAGCACTTGCCAGGGCACCCCCTCCTGCTGAAATCGCCAAAGACACTCCTGCATCCAGGGGAAAACCTGATGCCTCGCTAGCCAACGCTGGCGATCGCTCACGATCGCCTCTTGCCGCACTTGATCAAGTAGCTGGGTGAGCTCGGCTTGCTTCCAACCCAAAAGGGCAAGGCTGCCCTGCAGCGCTGCGCCGTAATTTTGATGAAAACTGGCCTCTGGTAGAGCCTCTCCCCCCACCAAAGCTGCGAGCACAGGCATCTCCCAGCCAGCCAGCACCCTTGGCCGCAAGGCTGCAAATAGGGGCGGCAGGACCTCTGGCAAAGAGGCTAATGAGGGCAATAAGCGCTGGGCGCAACTGCGGGCGGCCCACCAATATTCGGCCATGCCATCAATAACCACACCATCAAAATCGGTGATCAACACAGCAAAAATAGCTTCAAAAAACTGGGTCGCTAGGATTCGAACCTAGGAATGGCGGTACCAAAAACCGCTGCCTTACCGCTTGGCGACGACCCACTGGGGCGCTGTTAGAGCTAGAGCTGCTAACGAGCTCTTATATAGCCACAAAAGGCTACCCAGCGTCAAACCCCTCGCACAAAAACCCGATTATTCAGATGTGAGCCTTGCGTTGTGATGCCGCAGCAAACGCTCTAGGGCGCGCTGAACTTGGGGCAAACTGTTCGCTTTGATCACGTGGATCGGCACCCCGCCATCACGGGCTTCTCGGCGCACTTCTGGGTGTAAACCCAGCTGATGTTTGCCCGCCAAAACCGCATCGGCCTGGGCGAGATCTTCGGCCAATTGCACAGGCCAATGGCGGCTGCGGGCCGCCTGGGTTACCAGCCGTGCAGCAATGCCGCAGCAGAAAATCATCAACGGCGCGCTAGCCCCAACCGATGGCTTTTGTGCAGGTTTAATTACTTGCTTAATCAGCGGTGTTGGCGG
>NZ_CEXBMR010000028.1:1488-22898 GCF_982614295.1 Synechococcus sp. | reverse complement strand
CCTAAACCGTAGGCCGTGGGTTCGAGTCCCGCCAGCCCCGTTTCCAAAACCTCAGGTGCGTATGAATTATTTCTGTTTGATGCATACCGAGCGGCGCTAATAACAGCATCCCGATCTGCTCACCTTTACATTGTAAAGGTGAGCAGATCGGCAGATCTTCAAGGAGTTTTATCGGCTAGCAAAAATTAAATTATTTACAACCAAACGCTCTGAATCGAACAGCTCCCTGAGATCCAGCTGGACTGGAATAGGATGTTTTGGCAGCTTGGTACCCAGAATAAGATGTTTTGGCAGCTTGGTACCCAATTAATCGCGAGTAAACCATACTTTTTTTGGAGAGTGCATTATCGCTAGATGCAAATTTAGCTCCTAGATCAAACATAAGATTAAAGCTCGACGTTGTCATGCCGCCCATTGAAATAAAAGTGCGTGCGTAAGGAACGGTGTTACATCCAAACAACTCTGTATATTCAGCTGAATCTGTGATGTAGTCAATAACTGAATCAAAACCTTGACTGGCTAACATTGCAATAAATTTAGACACCTCAGCCTTGTTAATAGGAGGCCTTCCTAGAAGATGCTTTAGATTTAATTCGATACCTCGCTGTGGTGAGACGGCATGAAAATACAAATCCTTATAGATCAAAGATTTTGCGATTGCTTTGACAAATCCACGTACTGAAATTTCGCCATTACGAAGCTTTGCTTCGTCTGAATCAAGGCGCTGATTGGAAGTTGCCCCTTTATTGCCAAGCACTTGACGGTAAGCTGCATTAATAGCTTCTTGCAGTGATGCTTCATCAGCAGGTGCATAGCGATTAAACGTAACTCCATGGGGAGACTCTCCATATTTTCTAGGACCAATGGCAACCTTCATTGCCTTGCATGCCTCGCGATTAAATTCGCCAACGGTTTTTGAAGCATTGTGCCTGATCGGCTGCGAACTTTTGAAACTTACTGGCTCAAATCGACCAGCTTCATCAAGATTCTTTTTGTAAACAGGAGTTGCAACGTACATGGAGATTAAATTAAGAGGATGAGTTTAACTCAGAAGTTTATAACCAAAAAAATAATATCTTGAATAGATTAACTAATCGAACCAGCTTAATAGAAATTAATTCGAGTAATGGATGTAACTGGTACACCCAAATAAACTTAAACGGCTTTCGCTACATATAACTTAACTATAGTGGATGTACCTGAAACAAGCCAGGCTCCCAGAGATTTAGGCCACCTCTATATGTTGTTATCATCTTAAATTATGTTCAATTCTTTGCGCCATTCGCTTAAAGGGCGCTCCCAGTTATCTTCTAACTTGTAACTAATTACACATTTTGCGGCAAGCCCTAATTCAAAGCCGCGGCTGAGAGCTTTAAGTAATGGCTCTAAATCGGTATCTTTTTGCAAACAATTAAGCATGCCACCAAAGATCAGCATCACCGCTAATGGCGAGCGATTTTGAGCCAAGTTAAATGCTTGCAGGCCTAATTCGCTAGCGCCATCGATACCAAACCCAGTTAAAATATGCACGATGTCGTGGGTTTCACGCAAACGATGAATGATGAAATCTCTCTCATTCTTTATTGGTGCTTTGTTAATTAGTGAAGCTGGCGTTATACCTTGGGCTTTTAATTGCTTTGCGTAAGTATTGCCAAGGCTTCCTTCTGGTAATGATTCAAGGGCATCGAGATCAATTGCGGCCGGTCGCCAATTTTCTTGCAGCATCGTTTGAAAACCTGGTTGAGCAAGTAGGTGGCGCCCCATTTGTGTAGCCATAGGGCTGTTTTGGACACTACTTGCAATCGAAAAAACACTATCAAGGCTATCTGGATGCTTTAAAAATTTCGCCAAGCCAGCCAGCATCCGTAAAGATTGAATTCTTTCCTTGAGATTTAGCAGCATGGTTTTGTTTTGGCTATTATTGGGAAATCCCATTCTGCCACTTTTATGAGCTTTTTCTGGAGAGCACTATCTTTCTTTGTTTTTGTTAATGTCTTTTTCTCAAATCAATTGAACGCGCAGCAAAATCAACATCAACACCGTCAGCATCACCAGCACCAAAATCATTCGCCAGCAAAGAATATTGACCCTAAGAATATTGACCCTAAGAATGTTGACCACAGTGCCCACAACCACGAGGTGGGTCCTGCAGGTGCCACCTACGATTTGCGCTGGTTAGATGCAATGCAGCAGCACCACACGGGCGCATTATTAATGAGCGAATATGTATTTGATATAGGCGTACCTGGGGTGGGAGCCCTTGCAAAAACAATCTGGAGAGATCAGGCTCAAGAAATCAAGGCGATGGGGCAGTGGCGCAAGGCTTGGTTTCCAGAAGCCCCTGTTTACCCCGTAATGCTCGCAAATGGTGGCGATCCCGATTCATTTAAAGCACTCACCCGTATGAGCGCAGCTCATATTGAAGCCATGAGGATGATGGCAAATACCCCTACGCGATCAAACCGTGTGAGTTGGTTCCTTGAAGGCATGCTCCAGCACCATGGCGGCGCGCTGCAAATGGCCCACGACGCCTTAAAAAAATCCAATAACTCAACAGTAAAACGTTTAGCTCGAGCAATTATTATTAGTCAAAGCCACGAGATAGTGCAATTGCGCGGCATGTTGCGACATGATGGCTTAAATAAGCCTGAGTATTACCAATTCGACAAATTATTTACTTTTTAACCATTTTTTAATTTATTTATGAACTTCATTGCGATCCTTTTGCTACTAACAATTGCCCCCGCTCCTTTTTTGGCTCCTGCTCCGCTCCTAGCCCATGCCAAAGGTATCTACAAAACCCAGGCAGAAGCTGAAAAGCGGGCCCTCGAACTCGGTTGCAAAGGCACCCACCAAAACAATGGTGCTTGGATGCCTTGCGGTAACGAATCCCACCTGCATCAGGAGTTGCGCAAGGAATGAAACCACGCAATTTACATCGTTTTTTAGTTCCGATAGCTGCAATACCGCTATTGATTACAGCCGCCAGCGGTTCTATCTATAGCCTTTTGCTAGAGCGGGGCATTGATGCCTTTTGGTTGTTAAAGATCCACGTAGGAAAATTTGGACCGATTAATTTGCAACCCTATTATTCAATTTTGCTAGGTATTCTTACTTTGTTGTTAGTGGTTTCTGGGCTGCAATTGCTTCGCCAGCCCCGTAGAGCCTAGGCCGATTTTCAGCATGGCCAGCTCTACAGGTGGTGGTATGTTGCAATCTGGCCGCTGCCGCTAGCGTAGAGGCGGCTAACTAAGAGTCATGACTCAGCTCCATGATTTGCGTTTACGTTTGCTGGTACAGCAGGAAAGTGAACGTATTGCCGGAAACTCGCCCGCTGAATTGGATCTATCAGTAGTGCAAGCCCGCAGCCTTTGCTGGTTAGCACTCCTTGCTGAAGCCCATGAAGATCAAGCCACTGATGCTGAGCGTCGTGGCGATGTGGAACAAGCGATGGGATGGTTTGCTGATGCCATGCGACTCCAAGATGCAATCCAGGTGGTGAGCTCAATTGAAATCCCACTTCCCATTGCAGCGGGTACATTCGAGGCAGAATATGAAGACGACGATGGGCGATTAGCCGCCTGATGGCATGATGAGATCTGGTGAGGAAGGGAGCATGGTGCCTGAAGAGCCCTGCCAATGCCCTGATTGTCTGCGGTTTTACCGGGAACACGATCGGCTGATACGCGAAAATCCAAGCCTTAAACAGCAGCAAGAGTTGAATTGGGCTGCTCTTCAAGCTTTTCGCACCTTGGCCGGCAGGGTGCTGGAGGATTTGCAAAAGCCGCCAGAGCAGCAAGCAGATGTTGAAACAGCGCCAGAAGATGAAAGCCTGCAACAAGCCCTAGCTGATCTTGAAAATGTAAATGCCCATCTTTTTTCAATTGAAGTGTTGATGGAAAGAATATTTGACGTGCGCGTACCAGAAGCTGTGGAGCAAAAGTTTCAGGAGCTAGCCGGTGAGCTAGCCCCCGATCCCCTCAATGCAGATCGCTTGCGTTTAAATCGTTTATTGCATCAAAGCCCTGATTTGAATTAATCAGGCTTCAGTTGTATTGCTAACTATTGGATTGATCTTTACGGGGAAGGCTTCTGCTTTCCAAATATGTTGGCAATATTCTTTGATTGAGCGATCAGAGGAGAAGTAACCCATTCTGGCTGTATTTAATAGGCTCATGCGATTCCAGCGTTGGCGATCAGCCCAGGCATCGCTTACTTGATTCTGGCTTTCCATATAGGATGCAAAATCTGCAAATAAGAAGAAGGGATCTTGTCCGCGTAGGTTATCGACTAGGGGGCGGAAAAGCTCTGTATCTCCATTGCTAAAATGCCCCTGCTCAATCACATTTATTACCTGCTGTAATTCAGGTAATGTTTCAAGAATTTCCCAGGGGCGGTAACCTTGCATGCCCAGTTCCTCTATCTCTGGTGTGGTGCGGCCAAATAAGAAGAAGTTGTCTTCCCCCACCTGTTCGCGGATTTCTACATTGGCACCATCAAGGGTGCCAATAGTTAATGCACCATTCATAGCAAATTTCATATTGCCAGTGCCTGAAGCCTCTTTACCTGCAGTGGAAATCTGCTCGGATAAATCAGAGGCGGGATATACCCTTTCTGCTAGTTTTACATTGTAATCAGGTAAAAATACAACCCGCAAACGACCATCCATATCAGGATCTGAATTGATGGTTTCAGCAATGCCATTAATAAATCGAATGATTAACTTTGCCATGTAATAACCCGGAGCTGCCTTGCCGCCAAATAACACTGTTCGTGGTGCAATACCTTCGCCTTGACCATTTTTAATGCGTAGATATTGGGCAATTACCTGTAAAGCATTTAGGTGTTGGCGTTTATATTCGTGGATCCTTTTTACCTGCACATCAAATAGGGAGGCGGGATCAACTAATACACCTGTGTGGTTATGAATGTAATTTGCTAATGTACGTTTCACCCCCAGCTTAGTTTGCTCCCAATTTTGCAAGAAGCCATCATCATGTTGATAGCGCTCTAACTGCTTTAATTCATCTAAATTATGCAGCCAGCCATCTCCAATCGCATCATTTAGCAGTTTGCGTAAAGACGGGTTGCATAGGGCCATCCAGCGCCTTGGTGTTACTCCATTGGTAACGTTCATGAATTTTTCGGGCCACAGCGCTGCAAATTCAGGCATCAGGCTGCTCTTAACTAGATCCGAGTGCAGCCGTGCCACTCCATTTACGTGATGGGCACCCACTGTTGCCAAATGCGCCATTCTCACAGCTTTTTGACCATCTTCATCAATTATTGATAATTTACGCAGGATGTTGTTATCACCGGGATACTTTAAACGCACCTCTTGGAGGAAGCGGCGGTTGATTTCATAAATAAGCTCCAAATGCCTTGGCAGCAAGCTTGCAAATAGATGCAATCCCCATTTCTCAAGCGCTTCTGGTAAGAGTGTGTGGTTTGTGTATGCCAAGGAACGGCTGGTGATATCCCAGGCCACATCCCATTCAAGATTTTTATCATCGAGCAGAAGCCGCATCAGTTCTGCCACTGCGATTGCAGGGTGGGTGTCGTTTAATTGCACTGCCCAATGCTGCGGGAATTCGGTGGCTGGAATGCCGCGGTTTTCCAAATTACGCAGCATGTCTTGAAGGCTGCAGCTAACAAAGAAATGCTGTTGTTTGAGGCGTAAACGTCTGCCTTCATCGGTGCCATCATTGGGATAAAGCACTTTTGAAAGAGTTTCAGAACCCACTTTTTCTTCTACTGCTCCGTAGTAATCACCAATATTGAATGCATAGAAATCAAACGATTCACTTGCGGTAGCGCGCCACAGGCGCAGGCGATCACATGTATTTACTTTGTATCCCAGCACTGGCACATCGTGGGGAACGCCAATCGCATATTCCGCTGGAATCCAACGGGCCCGATATTCTCCCTTTTCATTTGTATAACCTTCAGTGCGGCCACCGAATCCCACAAATACGGCTTGATCTGGATGGGTTAATTCCCAAGGCCAGCCACCTTTAAGCCATTTATCGGTGATTTCTACCTGCCAGCCATCACGGATTAATTGATCAAAAATACCGAATTCATAACGGATGCCATAGCCCACTGCAGGCACTTCAAGGCTGGCCAGTGATTCCACGTAGCAGGCCGCCAATCTGCCAAGGCCGCCGTTGCCAAGGCCCGGCTCTTCTTCTACTTCAAGGATTTTGGCAATATCGCTTTGGTTAAAACGTGCAATTGCTTCTGCTGCTTCGTTTTCAATGCCCAGCATTACAAGGTTATTGCCCAATTGCGGACCGATCAGGAATTCTGCTGATAGGTAGGCCACGGTTTTACTTGGATTGCTTGCTAGAGCCTCCTTGCCTGCCAAAAAGCGGGTCATTAATCGATCCCGCACGGCATAGCTCAAGGCCATGTAGAGATCGTGAGGGCTGGCATTGCTTGCAAGCTTGCCCAGGGTAAAAAACAAATGCTCGGTAATACCTGCGAATAAATCTCCTGCAGATAGGCCACTACGTTGCGGATCGGCATAGCTGCTCGGGGTGGGCATGCTGAATTCCGTGGGTTGCTGGCTCATGGCTAAACAAGTTCGTACCCCGACCGTAGCGATGGCAACGAAAAGAACAATTAAAGGTGGCCAAAGCCTTTTTTTTATTACCCCTTTATCGGATAATTAGGGCACTGCATTAACTAAGCCTTAGTGATACTGCTGTTCTCTAGTACCCATGCTGTGGTGGAGGCCACAACCCTTGTGGTGGCGGGTCGTTTCTTGTTGATCCTCGTGGCAGCAAGGCTGCTGGGGGAGTTGATGGTGCGTTTGCAGTTGCCCACCATTCTTGGCGAATTGCTGGCGGGCGTTCTAATCGGCGTTTCGGGCTTGCATTTGGTGGTGCCACCAGAAAGTGGCATATCCACAGCCCCATGGTTGCTCAATCTCACCGGCCAATTAGGGGAGGTGAGCGCTGCGCAAATAGATCAGCTTTCAAATAACACCTATCCGTTTCTGCAAGCGGTATCAAGCATCGGCCTCTATTCATTGCTATTTCTCACCGGTTTGGAGAGTGAATTAGATGAATTAATCGCTGTGGGTATGCAGGCCAGCAGCGTTGCACTAGTTGGGGTAATCCTGCCGTTTGCCTTGGGCACTGCTGGCCTAATGGCGTTATTTCATGTGGATCTTGTGCCGGCGGTATTTGCCGGCGCATCGATGACAGCCACCAGCATCGGCATTACCGCCAGTGTTTTTGGCGAGCTGGGCATGTTGCGATCGCGGGAGGGGCAGATCGTGATTGGTGCTGCAGTGCTCGACGACATCATTGGCATCGTGGTGCTCGCAGTGGTGGTAGCCCTTGCCAGTGATGGTGGCTTGAGCATGGGCCCGATCCTGCAATTGGTTACCGCTGCGGTGGTGTTTGTTGTGGCAGCCATTGGTTTAAGCCGCACGGCCGCCCGCCCCTTCGACTTTGTTGTAGATCGCCTCAAAGCCCCAGGCGAAATAGTGGTGGCTTCCTTTTTAGTGCTTTGTTTGTGTTGTTTTGCTGCTACAGCAATCGGTTTAGAAGCAGCTTTAGGTGCTTTTGCCGCTGGCTTGATCCTTAGCCGTTCAAGCCACACCAAGGAAATTCAAGAAACACTAAAACCATTGGTTTCTTTATTCGCCACGATCTTTTTTGTGTTGATCGGCACTGCCATGGATCTCTCGGTGCTGGATCCAAGCAATCCAGCAAACCGGGCCGGTTTGGTGGTGGCGGCATTTTTATTTGCTGTTGCGGTGTTGGGCAAATTGGCCTCGGGTTGGACCTTTATCAGCGCTGTGCCCACAAACCGTTTAGTGGTGGGCTTAGGGATGATGCCCCGGGGAGAAGTGGGTTTGATATTTCTTGGTTTAGGTACCACTGCCGGCTTGCTTACACCTTCACTGGAGGCTGCAATTTTGATAATGGTTATCGGCACCACCTTCTTGGCACCGATCCTGTTGCGATTAGCGATCCCAACAGTTGAATTGCAACCTGTAGATGGCAACTCCTAAACAGCCAAACCCATGGAACCCGATAGCGCCTTTGTTTTTGGGTTTTAGCTTCGGTTTGGCTTTTGCGATCACCATGCGCCTTTTGGATGGTCGTTTTGCAAATTTGGTGCGGCTTGGTGAAAGATTTGAAGTGAAAAGTTTTCCTGGCACGGGCTTAGAAGCTTTGAGGATGCGATATGGGTTGGACCGAGTTGATCTCTTTGCTGAACCGGCCATTCCCCCAGAGCCTCAAACTCCTTCAGGATCTGGCACAGTTGAAGCTCCGCCAGTACCCGGGCAATGAGCACCCCCGATACGCTTTTACAGGCTGCTTTAAACCGGCTAGCGGCAAGAGCTAGCAGTAGTGCCATTGATGCAGTAGCGCAGCTAAGCCTTCTAGCCCAAGATGCCCCTCAAAAATTGCGCACGGATCTGCAGCTCTTCTGGGAAGAGGTGCAAGATGAAGCCCAGCGCCTTGATGGCAACCCATACCAGAGCCAAGAAACAGCTGTAACTGCTGATTCCGGCCTCCAGGAGCAGGTAGACGGTCTACGTAAACAGGTGGCGGCCTTCAGCCGTGAGCTCGAGGGTATGGCTTGATGTTGGCAATCCGCAGTTTTTGGCGTTCCCTGCGGATCTGGCGCGTGGTGTTGCTTTTGCTGGCACGCCTTTGGTGGGATGGCCAGAGCTTTTGCTACTCAGGTGGCAGAACAGAAGCGCGCATATTGCAGCGTCAAGCGCAGCTGGCTAGCTGGCTGGTGGAGGCACTTTTGGAGCTTGGGGCGGCCTTTATCAAGCTGGGGCAATTGTTATCGGCACGGCCTGATTTATTACCTGCAGCTTGGGTGCAGGAATTAGCGCGATTGCAAGATCGCGTACCCGCTTTTGCTTTTAGCCAAGTGGAACAGCGGCTTGAACAGGAATTGGGCCCCCGCTGCCAGGAAATTATTGAAATAGACCCTGAACCATTGGGATCTGCCAGCCTCGCCCAAGTGCATCGGGCCCGCCTGCGCAGTGGCCGTGATGTGGTGCTGAAGGTGCAGCGGCCAGGCTTGGAGTTTTTATTTCGCCTTGATTTAGTGGTGATGGGCCAGGTGGCAGCCTTATTGCAGCGCCATCCCAGCTGGGGCCGCGGTAGGGATTGGGTGGGGATGGCGCGGGAATGCCGGCGGGTGTTGTTGCGCGAGCTTGATTTCCGCATTGAGGCGGAACATGCAGCCCGTTTTCGGCAGCAATTTCTTGATGATCCGGCGATTCGAATTCCAGCGGTGGTGTGGGAGTTATCAAGCCAACGGGTGCTCTGCCTTGATTACCTGCCCGGCATCAAGATCACCGATCGCGATCAATTAGTAGCTCAAGGCATCGATCCAAAAGCAGTAGCAGAACTCGGTGCCACCAGTTATTTGCAACAGCTGGTGCGATTTGGCTTTTTTCATGCTGATCCCCATCCAGGCAACTTGGCGGTAGCTGCTGATGGCGGCTTGATCTATTACGACTTCGGCATGATGGGCCAAATATCGCCTCGGTTGCGGCGCCGTTTAGGGGCAATGGTGCGAGCCGCTGCATTGCGAGATGCCGGCGCATTGGTGCAGGAATTACAAACTGCAGGGGTAATAGAAGCTGGCATCGATACCGGCCCGGTAAGGCGTTTGGTGCGGGTGATGCTTGAAGAAGCGCTCACCCCACCATTTAGTGGAGAGATCTTGCAGCGAATTTCAGGTGATCTCTACGACCTGGTTTACGGGCAACCGTTTCGCTTACCGGTGGAGCTGATCTTTGTGTTGCGGGCCCTATCTACTTTTGAAGGGGTTGGCCGCAGCCTTGATCCTGGCTTTAGTTTGGTATCGATTGCCAAGCCCTATCTGCTGCCGTTAATGACATCTAGTGGATCTGGCCCCTCTGAATTGTTTAACGACCTTTCGCGTCAGGCCGCTAAGGCCAGCAGCCGCGCTTTGGGATTGCCGAAACGCCTTGATGAAGGTTTAGCGCGGCTCGAGCAAGGCGATTTGCAGCTGCAGGTGCGGGCGGGCGAAAGCGACCGGCTATTGCGCCGGCTGGCGATTAGTCAGCAATTGAATGGTCAGTGTGTGTTGCTGGGGGCGTTAGCCATTGCTGCTGCGGTATTGGCAGCCGGCAGCCGCCCTGGGTTCGCCTTGCTGCCAGGTTTAGGCACCTTGCCGGCGGCATTTGGCTGGTGGCGGTTACAGGGAAGATTGAGTAGGGAGCTAAGGCTGGATCGCCTTAGCTAAACCCTAATTTATTAATTAGCGCTTGCCTCGTGGGCCTCTACCTTCGCGGCCGGCGTAGCTGGCCTGACCACCTAATTCATCTTCAATACGCAGGAGTTGGTTGTATTTAGCAATCCGTTCCGAGCGGCTTAATGAGCCGGTTTTGATCTGGCCTGCCTTTGTTGCCACCGCTAGATCAGCGATGGTGGTGTCTTCTGTTTCACCACTGCGATGACTAATTACGCTGGTATATCCGGCGCGATTTGCAAGATCGATCGCTTGCAATGTTTCGGTGAGTGAACCGATTTGATTCACTTTGATCAGGATTGAATTGGCAATACCAAGATCTATACCGCGCTGCAAACGGGAACTATTGGTAACAAATAGATCATCCCCAATTAGTTGCACATTGCTACCGAGGCGATCTGTAAGTAATTTCCAGCCATCCCAATCATCTTCAGCGATGCCATCTTCAACTGAAACGATTGGATAGCGGCTTACCAGCTGAGCGAGTTGATCAACCATCTCAGCGCTGCTGTAGCTACTACCGCCAAAGCTATATCTACCGTTATTAAAAAATTCGGTGCTTGCCACATCAAGGGCAAGGGAAATTTGATCGCCTGGTTTATAACCAGCCGTCTCAATTGCCTGCATTAAAAGTGCAGCTGCCGCATCATTATTTTCTAAATTTGGTGCAAATCCACCCTCATCACCCACTGATGTTGATAGGCCTTGATCATGTAATAAACCCTTCAAGGTATGGAATACTTCGGCGCCCATACGCAGGGCTTCCCGGAAGCTATCTGCCCCATGGGGCACCACCATGAATTCTTGAAAATCCAAGTTGTTGGTGGCATGGGCACCACCATTGATCACATTCATCAATGGCACCGGCAGCAGGGTGGCGGAGGGCCCCCCTAGGTAGCGGTAAAGGGGTAACCCCACCCCATTTGCTGCAGCCCGGGCCACGGCCAGGCTCACGGCCAATACCGCATTGGCGCCAAGGGAAGATTTGTTGTCGCTGCCATCAAGTTCAGCCATCGCAGCATCAACGGCCCCTTGATCCAGGGCCATTAGGCCGCATAGGGCAGGGGCGATCCGTTCTTCCACATTGGTAACGGCTTGGCTTACGCCTTTACCGAAATAACGAGAACGGTCGCCATCGCGTAATTCATGGGCTTCATGGGCGCCGGTGCTGGCACCGCTTGGCACCATTGCCCGGCCGCTGGCGCCACCTTCCAATAAAACTTCAGCCTCAACAGTTGGAGTGCCGCGGGAATCAAGCACTTCCCGTGCCACCACCGTGTCGATTACAAGGTCTAGAGAATCGAACACAAAATTCTTGCTAAGCGGGGTCATTATGCAGATTCGAGCGCCACAATGACCGCAACCACTGGCACATAACAAAATGCGTTTACTACACATGATGTTGCGGGTGGGCGAATTAGATCGCTCGATCCGCTTTTATACCGAAGTTTTAGGGATGAATCTGTTGCGGCGCAAGGATTATCCCAGCGGCCGCTTTACTTTGGCTTTTGTTGGTTACGGGCTTGAGAGCGCAGAAACTGTGTTGGAACTCACCCATAACTGGGATATCAGCAGCTACGAAATTGGGGCTGGTTATGGCCATATTGCCCTTGGTGTAGAAGACATCGCTGCAACTTGCGAAGTGATCCGCGCCCAGGGGGGCAAAATAGTGCGGGAGCCAGGGCCCATGAAACACGGCACCACCGTGATCGCTTTTGTGGAAGACCCCGATGGCTACAAGATCGAATTGATCCAGCAGAAAATCTGATTTAATGCGCGCTCCAGAAGCTTCTTTTAGCCTCACCACTGCTCCGGAACGCTTCACGGATCTGGCTTGGGATTTGCTGCTGGCAGCTCAGGATCAAGCCCGCCGTTGGCGCCATGGCGAACTGGATGTGGAACATTTGTTGCAGGCGTTGCTGCAGGAACCCCGCTGCCTTGAATTAATCGCTCCTTTTGGCATTAACCAAGCTCAGCTGCTTGATCGCCTTGATGATTTCTGCGCCCAACAGCCCACCCGCAGCAGCAACACGCTTTATGTGGGGGATGCCCTTGAGTTGTTGCTTGATCGCGCTGATGCTGAACGTGATCGGGTAGGCGCCGGCAGCATTGATGCCGCTCACCTTTGGCAGGTGCTGAAAACAGAAGCGCGCCTTGGCGCAACTCTGCTGGGGAGTAGTTCGAGTGCGGCAGCGGCAAGGCCGGCTCAAGATCAGCAAAACCAAGCCAATGCAGCCACTGATGATTTTTCAACTAACCAAGATGATTTTTCAACTAAACAATTAGCTCCAGAACAACTGTCTCCAGAAAACCTTGAGCCAGAACAATCAGCTTTAGATCAATTCGGCCGCGATCTCACTGCATTAGCTCGTAACGGTGAATTGGATCCGGTAATTGGCCGCGATGCAGAAATTCGTCGCTTGATTCAGGTGCTTTCGCGCCGCAGTAAAAACAACCCGGTGTTAATTGGTGAACCGGGGGTAGGTAAAACCGCTATCGCTGAATTGTTGGCGCAGCGAATCGTGGCAGGTGAGGTGCCGGATTCCCTTAAAGGGCGGCGTTTGATCTCTTTGGATCTTGGTGCCTTGATCGCCGGCGCTAAATATCGAGGTCAATTTGAAGAGAGGCTGCGGCTGGTGTTAAACGACATCGCAGCCGCCGATGAAGGTGCTGAAGGGGTGGTGTTATTTATCGATGAACTGCACACCCTCGTTAATAACGATCGTTCTGGTGCTGATGCCGGCAGTGTGCTGAAACCTGCTCTAGCTCGCGGTGAATTGCGTTGTATTGGTGCCACCACGATTGAGGAATATCGCCGCACCTTGGAAAAAGATCCGGTGCTGAATCGGCGTTTTCAGCAATTGGTAATCAAAGAGCCAACGCTTGAGGTATCGCTTGAGATTTTGCGTGGGGTGCGTGAGCGCTACGAATTGCACCATGGCGTGAGCCTCAGCGATGGGGCCCTAGAGGCGGCAGTGCGCCTGGCAGATCGCTACATCAGCGATCGTTGTTTGCCGGATAAAGCAATCGATCTGATCGATGAAGCGGCAGCGGAACTAAAAATGGAAGCCACCTCCAAACCCGCTCTAGTGGAGCAGGCGGAGGCGGAACTGCGGCGGGTGGAGCGGGCCTTGTTGGCGGCGGAGCAGGCCCCCGCAGCAGAGCGAGCGCAGCAGCAGCAACGCCGCAATGAAGCTTTAGATCGGCTTGAAAGTTTGCAGGATCAATGGCAGCAGGAACGGGAACAGCTGCAGGAATTACGCCAATTGCAGCAGCGAGAAGAAGATTTGCGCCACGGCATAAATGAAGCAGAACGGCTTACAAATTGGGAGGAGATGGCCCGCCTGCAGGTGGAGCTGGAGCACGATGTGCAAAGGCGCCGCCAGGCATTAGAGCAGGTGATCCAGCAGGGGGGCCGCTTGCTGCGCGATCAGGTGCAGGAGGGTGATATCGCTGATCTGGTGGCCCGCAGCACCGGTATCCCGATTCAGCGTTTATTAGCTGGTGAGCGGCAGAAATTGTTAGAGCTGGAACTGCGGCTAAGCGAAAAGGTATTGGGGCAGCCCGATGCGGTAGCAGCAGTGGCGGCGGCGATCAGGCGCGCTAGGGCGGGGATGAAGGATCCGCGCCGGCCGGTGGGTTCCTTTTTATTTATGGGCCCCACTGGGGTTGGTAAAACCGAATTAGCCCGCACCTTGGCCGCTTGTTTATTTGATCAGGAAGATGCCCTAGTGCGGCTCGATATGAGCGAATTTATGGAGCGCAATGCGGTGGCTCGCTTAATCGGTGCACCGCCGGGATATGTGGGTTACGAGGAGGGCGGCCAACTCACAGAAGCGGTGCGGCAACGGCCCTATGCGGTGGTGTTGCTGGATGAAGTGGAGAAGGCCCATCCCGATGTGTTCAACCTGCTGCTTCAGGTGTTAGACGACGGCAGGTTGAGCGATTCCCAGGGCCGTAGCGTTGATTTCCGCCACACCGTGGTGGTGATGACCAGCAATTTGGCAAGCAGGGCAATCCTTAGCCATGCCCGTGATGGCAATAGCGATGCCCTTGATGCAGAGGTGGATAAAAGCCTGGCAGCCCACTTCAGGCCTGAATTTCTAAACCGCATCGATGAACTAATTCGCTTCCGCCCTTTGCAGCCGGCAGATCTCGAACCAATCGTGCGTTTGCAGTTGCGTGAGTTGCAAACGCTATTGCTGGAGCAGGGTTTGGAGTTGCAGGTGGAGGAAGCGGTGGTGGCCTGGCTTGCCAGAGAAAGCTACGACCCTGAATATGGAGCCCGCCCTTTGCGGCGTTTATTGCGGCGCAAATTGGAAAATCCCCTAGCCACGGCGCTGCTGGAAGAACAATTCAGTGCAGCCCGGGGGGTGCTGGTGGAAATGACTGAAGATCAGCCAAGTTTCCGCTCCATTATGTAGGGTGGATTTTTGCGGGTACACCGCTCGTTGGAGGATTGTGGTTTCAAGCCAGCCCCCCAGCCCCGAGGGATCCGGCCCTGGCGGTTGGATTCAATCCACCTTTGCTGAATTGCGCCGAGTGGTGTGGCCTAGCCGCCAGCAACTCATCAGCGAATCAGTTGCCGTTTTATTGATGGTGACTATTTCAGCTGCCGCAATCGCTTCATTAGATCGTTTCTTTCAATGGCTGTCTCAGCTGCTCTTCCGTTGACTGCACCTTTATCTGAACTCACCGAAACCGCTGAGCTCACTGATCTGCCAGAGCTAACTGATCAATCAGAGCTAACTGATCAATCAGAGCTCGATCCTGTTGCTGAGCCGGCCGAGGAGGAAGCACGCCCTGCCGTTGCCCGTTGGTATGCGGTGCAGGTGGCCTCCAGTTGCGAAAAAAAGGTAAAAGCCACCCTGGAGCAGCGGGCCCTCACCTTGGGGGTTTCGAATCGCATTCTTGAAATCGAAATACCTCAAACACCAGCGATAAAAATTAAAAAAGATGGCTCTAGGCAGAGCACTGAAGAAAAGGTTTTTCCTGGCTATGTGTTGATTCGCATGGTGATGGATGAAGACACTGAACAAGCGGTGCGCAGCACACCAAACGTGATCAACTTTGTTGGCCATGAGGAGCGCCGCACCACTGGACGCTCAAGGGGCAGGATCAAACCACGCCCCCTCAGCCTCACAGAGGTAAACCGGATCTTTAAGCGGGCCCAAGGCAAGAAACCCGTGGTGAAGGTGGATCTAAGCGAAGGGGATCGGATTACCGTTACTGCTGGCCCGTTCAAGGATTTCCAAGGCGAAGTGATCGAAATTTCTGGTGATCGCAGCAAATTGAAGGCCTTACTTTCAATCTTTGGCAGGGAAACTCCTGTTGAACTTGAGTTCAGCCAGATCAGTAAAGACAGCTGATCTCCGGGCCGCCCCGCTGCGGGGGGTGGCCATCGGTAGTGGATTTCCACTGCCACAGCACCGTCGAAGGTGCACCGCAGCATTGTTCCGCGTGTAGTAGCCGATGGCTAAAAAAGTCACTGCCATAATCAAGCTGGCCCTTCAGGCTGGCAAGGCCAACCCTGCTCCGCCCGTGGGTCCTGCCCTCGGACAGCACGGGGTAAATATCATGGCCTTCTGCAAGGAGTACAACGCCCGCACCCTGGATAAGGTTGGGTATGTAATTCCGGTGGAAATTTCGGTCTATGAAGATCGCAGTTTTACCTTCATTACAAAAACGCCACCTGCTTCGGTGTTAATCAGCAAAGCTGCTGGCATCGAAAAGGGAGCGCCTCAATCTTCTAAAGGCAGCGTTGGTTCAATCACCAAGGCCCAACTCCAAGAGATCGCCACTACAAAGTTGCCTGATCTCAATTGCAGCAGCGTTGAATCCGCCATGCGGATCATCGCCGGCACCGCCCGCAATATGGGCGTTGCTGTAAACGATTGAGTTCGTTTTTAATCCATTCACCCTCGTTGGGGGAGAAGGTTTTCCTTCGTTAATACCCCGCAAAATCCATGAAACCTCTTCCAAAACGCCTTCGCGCTGCAGTGGCTGCTATCGAGCCCCGTAGCTATGCCCCGCTGGAGGCAGTGGCTTTAGTAAAAAGCAACGCCACCGCAAAATTTGATGAAACCCTTGAGGCCCATGTGCGCCTCGGGATTGATCCCAAATACACCGATCAACAACTTCGCACCACTGTTGCTTTACCAAAAGGCACCGGCCGCAATATTCGTATTGCAGTGATTACACGGGGCGAAAAGGTAGCTGAAGCAAAAGCTGCCGGCGCTCATCTGGTGGGTGATGAAGAACTGGTGGATACCATTGCCGCCGGTGCAATGGATTTCGATCTTTTAATCGCCAGCCCAGACATGATGCCAAAAGTGGCGAAATTAGGCCGGGTGCTTGGCCCTAGGGGTTTGATGCCAAACCCCAAAACCGGCACGGTTACCACTGATTTAGCCGGTGCCATCGCTGAATTCAAAGCGGGTAAGCTCGAATTTCGGGCTGATCGCAGCGGCATCGTGCACGTGCAATTTGGTAAAGCCAGCTTTAGCCCTGAAGATCTACTGAAAAATCTGAAGGCGGTTCAAGAAACTGTTGATCGCAATAAACCCAGTGGCGCTAAGGGCCGCTACTGGAAAAGTTTATATATCACTTCCACTATGGGGCCATCGGTAGAGGTGGATGTATCTGCGCTGCAAGGCCTTGAATTTGAAGAGTGAACTGCAAAGGGTCTGCTAAATTTATATATTCCGGTTTTCCGGAATAGGGCTTTGCGCCTAGCGAGTGGTTATTGGGGGTTTCCCTGGTTCCTGCCGCAACCGAAGACAGCAGGTGGTTTCTTTCGGGATTCCATAAGTCCTGCCGAGGTTTGCTCAGCGGTTTCCCCCTTCAGGGTGCAGATCGGTGTTGCTTCCTCTCAACGGTATGCAACGCCCAGCTTGTTCCCCCTGATCCGTTCCAACCTATGGGCCGCACGCTGGAGGACAAGCAACAGATCGTCGAGGAACTCAAGCAGTTACTTGGTGAGTCGGAAATGGCTTTAGTGCTTGATTATTGCGGTCTTTCCATCAAGGAATTAAGCGATCTTCGTGGTCGTTTAGCTGCAGCAAACAGCGTTTGCAAGGTAACTAAAAACACCTTGATGCGCCGTGCCATCGATGGCGACAGCACTTGGTCTCATCTCGAACCCCTGCTAATCGGTACCAACGCATTCGTTCTTGTAAAAGGCGATGTTGGCGGTGCTGTAAAAGCTGTGCAGTCTTTTCAAAAAGACCGCAAAAAGTCTGAATTGAAGGGTGGCCTTTACGAAGGCCGTTTGCTCTCCTTGGCAGACATAACAGCAATCGGCGACTTGCCCTCAAAAGAGGTGCTTATTGCGCAGATTGCAGGGGCTATCAATGCCGTTGCCACCCAAGTGGCAGTGGGCATAAACGAGGTGCCTTCCGGCCTTGCCCGGGCGCTCAAGCAGCACGCCGCTGGCGAAGGCAGCTGAGATCCGCCGATCACCCGTTCTGTTGCTCTCCTAACCATGTCTACCAAAACCGACCAAATCCTTGAGTCGTTAAAGACCCTTTCCTTGCTTGAAGCTTCCGAGCTGGTAAAGCAAATCGAAGAGGCCTTTGGCGTATCGGCCGCCGCATCTGCTGGCGCCGTGATGATGGCTGCACCTGCAGCCGCTGCTGAAGCTGTTGAAGAAAAAACCGAATTCGATGTCATCCTTGATGGCTTTGATCCGGCTGCCAAGATCAAAGTGTTGAAGGCTGTGCGTGAGGCCACTGGCCTTGGCCTGTCTGAAGCCAAAACTTTGGTGGAAGCTGCTCCAACACCCGTTAAAGAAGGCATCGCTAAAGATGCTGCAGAAGCCCTTAAAAAGGCCATTGAAGAAGTGGGCGGCAAGGTCACTATCAAGTGATCTTCCAGGCCTAATAAATTGCGCCCCCTGCTTGCAGGGGGCTTTTTAATGCCAAAAAATAAAAAATTGAGCAAAAAAAAGACCCCGCTAAGCGGGGCCTTGAGGTGTGGAATTTTCCAGGAGTCTGTCCTTGTTTCGACCCAAGAAAATCCCTCACTCCTCACACCCCAGTAAATTAACCCGAGAAGAAATAATCAACAAAGCAACAGGACGGTTATCGCATTGGCCTGTAGGGGATCACCCGGATTTGCACCACACCCTTTGGCAGAATTAAGGGTGGGTTGCTGTTTGCCTGGGCTGCAAGTGCCTTAGTAGAAAAATAGATATGGCTTAAACCTTGGCGGTTGTAAGCACGACGTCTTAATTGCCAGCCTGGCGCTAGCCGCAACGCTAAAAAGGCATCGCCCCCCACCTTGTTGTTCACGGCATTTGTGAGAGCAGCGCTTGCCACCAGGATGGTGTTGCCCGCTTCCCGCGGCACCCCAAGCAACAACAACTTGCCACCTTCTTGAATCAAACGCAGGCTATGGGAAGTGGCGAGATCAGTTTTATTTATACGAATTGAATAGGCATTGCTATCGATATAACGGCTGCAGATTCCAGAAAAATCAAAACGCACCAAGCTTGGATTCACTAAGCCATCAGCGCGCACCTGCCAGCAGGCGGGGCTGGGTTTTAGTTGCTCGAGCACCAATAATTTCCAGCTGCCGCCACTGAGCGGCTGTGCTAACACCTGAAAACGCTGTTGATTTAATGGCGTGCTGTTAAAAAGCTGAGCCAGCAGCACGATGGCAGTGCTGAAAAAATCCAGCCCTCGGTAGGTTTGGCCTATGAACAACACAAGTTCAACATCAACCAGCACCCCTTTTTACCGAAAAGTGGTGGCCGCTGCATGTGATGGGGCCTGCAGAGGAAATCCTGGCCCTGGTGGTTGGGGTTGCCTGTTGCGCTATAGCGATGGCACGGTGGAAGAACTAGGTGGTTTTGAAGCCCACACCACCAATAACCGCATGGAGCTCAGTGCTTGCCTTGCTTTATTGAAACGGCTAAAGGAATTACCAAAGGATCCTGGCTTTGCAATTCGCACCGATAGCAAATATCTGATCGATGGCTATAGCCGTTGGTTGCAGGGTTGGAAACGCAAAGGTTGGCGTACGGCATCTGGTGGAGCTGTATTAAATCGTGATTTATGGGAAGAGCTGGATGCAGCGCGGCTTCCGGATGTGGCCTTGGAACATGTGAAAGGCCATAGCGGTGATCCAGATAACGAACGCTGCGATCAAATTGCGGTGGCTTATTCCCGCAAGGAAGCAATTCCGGATCAAGAACAGCTAAAAACAACAGCTAAAGATCAAGATCTTGCCCCGGCGCCATTAAATGATTTGTTAACTCGCCTTGAACTGGCAGATCGCCTTGCCCTGGGCGGCTATTTATTAAAAACCGTTGAAATAGCCCAGTTGCTAGAGCAACCATTGGCGAGTTTTGAAAATAGAGATGCAGCAATCACCTGGCGTGATTGGCGCGTGGCACCCCAAAAAGAAGGGGGCTGGCGCCTTGAAAGGTTGGAGCAGAATTAAAAATGGCAAAAACTCAGGTGGATACCTGGCAACGTTTTTTTGGCCCCCTTTTGGCAGCAGATGAAGGGGCTGATGCGGAATTGCTTAGTGGCCTCAGCCTTAAGGCATTAGCCCAAGCGAGCCGTTGGCGCCAGCTGGCCCCTGTTGCAGCAACCCTGAAAGGGATGCAACGCAGTTTGCAAAGGCAGGATCCAAGGCTTGTGCAAAACCTATTTGGTTGTTGTTTTAAAAATCCCGTGGGTTTAGCGGCGGGATTTGATAAAAATGCAGAAGCGGCAGGGATTTGGCATCACTTTGGCTTTGGTTTTGCTGAATTAGGCACTGTTACGGCATTAGCGCAGGCGGGTAATCCAAAGCCGCGTTTATTTCGTTTAGCAAAAGAACAAGCAGCCTTAAATCGCATGGGTTTCAACAACCAGGGTGCGGTGGCGGTAGCCAAGATCTTGGAGCGGCAGCGCCTTGATGCGGTGGGGCACCGGCCGGCGATTTTGGGGGTGAATCTAGGCAAATCAAAGCTGGTGCCATTGGAGCGTGCCGCCTGCGACTACGCCGCATCGCTGGAGCAATTGGCAGCTTTTGCTGATTACGTAGTTATCAATGTGTCTTCTCCCAATACACCTGGTTTACGCCAATTACAGGATGAAACCCTGCTGCGGCAATTGGTAGAACGGCTGCGTTGCCAACCTGCATGCCCGCCGCTGCTGGTGAAGATTGCACCGGATTTAGAGGATGCTGCAATTGCAGCGGTTGCGCGCCTGGCTTATGAGGAAGGCCTAGCTGCGGTAATTGCAACGAACACCAGCCTGGATCGTTTTGATTTGGCTGATCGCTTGCTACCCCAAACCGGCCGTTGCTTAAAAGATGAGGCGGGGGGTTTAAGCGGTGCGCCATTGCGGGCAAGGGCGCTGCAGGTATTGCGCTGCCTGCGGGCTAATGCCGGGCCGCAGCTGCCGTTGATCGGGGTGGGCGGCATTGATAGCGCTGAAACCGCCTGGGAGCGCATTGCAGCGGGGGCCAGCTTGGTGCAGCTTTATACCGGTTGGATTTATCGCGGCCCTGAATTAGTGCCTTGGATTTTGGAAGGTTTGCAACAACAACTGGATTTTTATGGCTTGAGTTCAATCCAAGCAGCGGTGGGATCTGAATTGCCGTGGCAGGCAGGGGAATGCTGAAGAGGTGTTGCTTTTATTGCGGTGCTCGGAACCCTGCTTAGTGATCCATTTGCAACGGTTGCACCCCTATGGCGGCGGCTAAATCGCTGGGGGTTGGCGGCGGTAGAAATCAACGATCGTTGTTTAGCCCTATGGGCCCCAGGTGCTATTTCAGCAACAGTGGCACCCCTGCCAGAGGGTTTAGTGCTGGATGGAATCCCGCAAAATCCAGCGGCGGTGGGTGATTTATTAGGTGATCTGGTGCTGCAGGCGGGTTTGAATTTAAGGGCTGCAGCTGCTTTGCTGCCTAGTGGTGAAACGGAATGGCGCATGTTGCGGCTGGAGCCAACGGCGCCATTAAAAGCGCAGCAATTAGCCCTAGCTGGAGCGGATCAGAACTTGGTCTTAATGCCGTTAGCGGAACCGGGTGAATGGATTGCACTTTTGAATAAATGCCAAACGATTGATCGCTGGATTGAGGTTTTTGCAATTGCTGATTTGGAACTTGATTTCCTTGAAGTGGCGGAAATAGCGCAGTTGCGGGCCCTTGGCATT
>NZ_CEXBMR010000028.1:0-1388 GCF_982614295.1 Synechococcus sp. | reverse complement strand
TGGCTTCAATTAGCGCCATTGCGTGCCATTGGTAGTGGCGATCCATTGACAGATGCAGCATTCGCCGGCCTCATAGGCACGGCGCAACGCGTAGCGGATGGTTGAACACCTGCAGGTAGATCTGCTGCGGCAACGGCGGGAGGAGTTAGGGATTAGCCCTAAACCGCTGATATCGCCGCGGCAATTGCTATGGAAAGGTGGCGCCTATGGGCTGGTGCCATTGGCTTTGGTATTGCTGGTGGGGGCAGGGATGTTTTGGCGGCAGCAGGTGCTGCAGGCATCGGTGCTGGCGCTGGAGCCGGCTGCAAGCCAGCACGACAAGTTGCAACAGGAAAATACCCAGTTAGAGATGAAGGTATTGAAATTAAACCAGGCGAATCTTGTATTGGTAAATGGTTTATTAGCGGTGCGATCTTCCTCTGCGCTATTGGCGGAATTAGCAGCAATAACGCCCCAAGATTTGCAAATGCAAACAGTAAAAGCAGATAGCGGTAGTTTTAGTTTGAAAGGTAAGGCGGCAATGCCAGCAGGTTTTGTGCGTATTAATGCTTTGCAATTAGCGATGGAAAAATCATTATTTTTTAAAGAACCGGTGCAATTAAAAAAAGCACAACAAGAACAAACAAAATCCAAAGATAACGAAGAGCAAGCAGTGGTTAATTTTGAATTAATAGCTGATTTTGATAACACAAAACCGCAAAAGCCTTATCTGCTATTGCAACAACTAAAGCCTTTGGGTTCATTAGGAATGGCGGCACGGGTAGAAGCGATCAAGCAGATGGGGTTACTGCCATGACAAATTTTCAACCGGAACAAAAAGCAACGGGGCTGGCGCTTGTAACACCAGAACGGGCTTTGCTGCTATTGCCGGTGCTGGCGGGGGTGGTGGTGGCAGCTGTAATTGCTGGATTGGCTTTAGTGCCATTGGCTGGAACGTTGCAAGAACTAGATAAGTTGGAAAAAGAACGGATCATAAAACGAGATGCACTCGCTGAGGTGGTGCGCGCCCAAGGGCGTTTGTTTCAACAACAAGCCCGCTCAAAGGCTCAAAAAATGAAGCTGTTGCAATTGGTGGCAGGTGAGCGTTCATTAGCAACGCTATTAAGCCAATTAAGTGTGGAAGCAGCAAAAGCAGGGGTGACTTTAGAAAGCTATGAACCGCAAACCAGCACTGCTGCTCCAGTTGCAGCTACTCCAGCAGTGCCTGGTGCTCCTGCTACTCCAGTGGCAAGTGGTGATCCATTACTGGGGGAAGGGATAAAAAAAGACCAACAGTTAATGGTGGTAAAAGGTAGTTATCAAGGCTTATTAATGTTTCTAAGGCAACTGGAATGGGTTACTCCATTACTTGTAATTAGTGATCTATCGCTGGAGGCGGGGCAGGAGCA
>NZ_CEXBMR010000027.1:0-23297 GCF_982614295.1 Synechococcus sp. | reverse complement strand
AACGGGGCTGGCGGGACTCGAACCCACGGCCTACGGTTTAGGAAACCGTCGCTCTATCCGGCTGAGCTACAGCCCCATGGCATTCATTATCCCCCTCGGCTTACATTAAAAATAGGAAAGCAGGCGAGGTGGTCGCAATCGCAGCTGCTTGCAGCTGCCGGTTGAGGAAAGTCCGGGCTCCCCAATGGCCAGGCTTGCTGGGTAACGCCCAGTGCGGGTGACCGTGAGGACAGTGCCACAGAAACACACCGCCGATGGCAGGGGGCTCGCCCCCCGCACAGGCAAGGGTGCAAGGGTGCGGTAAGAGCGCACCAGCAGCATCGAGAGGTGCTGGCTAGGTAAACCCCGGCTGGGAGCAAGGCCCAGGAACCATGGTTGGCCATTAACCGGTTCCGCTAAAAGTGCGCCGCTCGAGGCCGTTGGTAACAACGGTCCCAGATAGATGATTACCCCGAGCAAGGGTTCGCCTTTGCTTCGGAACAGAACCCGGCTTATGTCCTGCTTTCCCCCCAATCAAGCCCTGTTGCAATTCCTGCATTGCCAGGGTCTTAAACCGTTAGGCCAAGATCTCGCTCCTTTAGAAGAAGCCCTTTGCCACAGCAGCACCGGCAAAGCCCGCAACCATGAAAAACTTGAATTCCTTGGTGATGCAGTGTTACGGCTGGCCTGCGCTGAATTCCTTGATCGCCACAACCCTCAATTAGCAGTTGGTGAACGCTCCCATCTAAGGGCTCAACTGGTAAGTGATCGTTGGTTAGCGGAATTAGCAGAATTGCTAGAGCTAAAAGCCCTAATCCAACAAGGCCCTTGTGCCTTAGGTGATATCGCTGCTCAAGCCACGATTGGCGCTGAATGCTGTGAAGCTCTGATAGGCGCTGTTTATCAATGCTGGGGCGGCAGCAACGGCGGCCTTGATGCTGTGCGGGAGTGGCTTGCACCCCATTGGCAGCGCAGTTGTTTAGCCCTCGAAGCCGATCCAAATCTGAACAATTGGAAATCTGCCTTGCAGGAATGGAGCCAAGCTGCTCTGGGGGAATTACCTGATTATCAAAGCGAAGAACGCAACCCCAGCCATGGCAATCCCGAACGGTTTTTTAGCCGTGTATTTCTCAAGCAAAAGCTTTATGGCCAGGGGCTTGGGCCGGCGCGCCGAGATGCTGAACAACAAGCTGCAAAAGCTGCGTTAGCCAAGATCAAACCGCAACTTCGCTAAGGGTTTTAAGCGGAAACGTTACAAGTTTGTCCCAGTTCCCCCCTTCAAATAAAACCGCCGCATTGCTACCACTAATACGTTGCACGAAACCTTGATAACCGTTGTAGATCGAGCGAGGATCTGTAATCCGTACGGTGCTGCCGGGAAGGATCATGGGAAGAGTGTCTACAAACCAGCCGTGAATAGTTTAGCTGTGAAGCAATGAGTAAGGAATTCATCGTGGTGGGCCAGGTGGTGGCAGCCCAAGGGCTTAAAGGAGAGGTGCGCATATTGCCCGCCACCGATTTCCCAAGCCGCCTGGTGGATCCAGGCCCAAGGTGGCTGCAGAAACCAGGTGCCGCAATCCAAAGCCTCGAATTGATCAGCGGCCGGCAGCTGCCAGGCCGTGATTTATTTGTGGTGCGCTTTGAAGGCATAAACGACCGCAGCGCTGCAGAAGCATTGGTGCAGCACCAATTACTTGTGGATGTAAACGATCGCCCGGAATTGGAAGCAGGTGAATTCCATGTACTCGATTTACAAGGTTTAGAGGTGCGCCTAGATCCCGACGGCCCCGCTATCGCGACCGTGCTGGATCTGCACCACGGTGGCAACGACCTACTCGAAATCGAGTTGCTCGATGGCGCTCGCCATTGCTTGGTGCCCTTTGTTGAGGCAATAGTGCCTGAAGTGCACATAAAAGAAGGCTGGTTATTACTTACCCCTCCCCAAGGCTTATTAGATCCCTAACGGGTACCGGTCCAATCTTGAAACCAGCCGCGCCGCCACAACATACCAACTTGGATAGCGGCAACTATTAGCATAAAAGCAATGCACAATGGATAGCCAAAGTAAGCATTTAATTCCGGCATATTCCATGGTGATTTCTCGGAATTAAAGTTCATTCCGTAAACACCTGCAATAAAAGTAAGCGGCACAAAAATGCTTGAAACAATCGTTAGCATTTTCATTACCTGGTTCATGCGATTACTAATACTTGCCATATAACTTGTTGTAACGGCATCGCATTGATGCCTCAATAATTCAGCGGTTTCAAATATCACATCCACATGGCTGCTCACCTCCCTAAACCCTTTGATCGCCCCCTTATCAAGCACGCGATAGCTCTGCCGAATCAACACGATCAACTGGCTACGTAAAGGCCAGATCATGCCCCGCACCTGGCGCAGGGTGGATCTCATTTCATAGGCTTGGCGCAACATCCGCGGGCTGGGGCGGCGAATAGCGGCTTCTTCTAAATCATCTAAGCCCTCTGATAATTGCTCAAGAAAGGGTAAAACTTCATCTAAAACTTCATCAATCAAAAAGAATAAAATATCATCTATGTCACCGGCGCAGGGAGGGGGTTGCAGTTGATCAAGCCAGCGGGTGAGCTCTGGAAATGCCACAGGCCTCGGCACCTCTTCCACCGAAAGCAACACCCTGCCAAGCAACACCAAACCAACCTGTTCACTAACCAAGCGATTACCACTGGAGCCACTTAGACGGTGCATAACAACTAACAACGCATGGCCAAGCGCATCCACCCTGGTGCGTTGCGGTGTATCAATTAAGGGTTGATGCAATGGCTCTGGCACCTCAAGGCAAGCAAATACTTGGTGCATTAATTCTTGATTAGCGAAGCCCTTAATACGCACCCAAATTGGGCAGCCCTCCGCCACCAATTGCTCTAAATCCTGCAACTGCACGTATTCACGATGCTCCACCCCAGTGGGACGAAAAACCAAAACAGAAATTGTTGTGGGGGCAACACCGCCGTGCACATAAAGCGCACCTGGCAGTTCACCTAAACGCTCAGGCAAGCGCCTCGACTTCAACACATTGCCGGTGCGCGCCAAGCTGCGGCCATCAAGGTTGGGGCTTAATTGCGCGGTTACCCCAGGTTCCACCAAGTTGCTGCAAAGCTGCATTTGCAGCGTAGGTACGATTAGTTGATGAGCAACGTTCCCTTACTGCCGGTAATCCTTTGCGGTGGCACAGGTACCCGTCTTTGGCCCCTATCGCGGGCCAGCTATCCAAAACAATATTGGGCATTAGCGGGGGAACATACCCTGCTGCAACAAACCCAACAACGGTTGGAAGGATTAACGCATTTGCAGCCACCGCTATTGATCTGCAATGAAGATCATCGCTTCATCGTTGCAGAACAAATGCGCCAAATCGGGATAAAGCCAAGCGGTATTTTGCTGGAACCCATGGGCCGAAATACAGCGCCAGCCGTGGCCATAGCAGCGCTGCAGGCCAGTAGTAACAGCAGCGACCCGCTGCTACTGGTGCTCGCTGCAGACCACTTAATTCAAGATCCCAGTTGTTTTCGTGCTGCGGTAGATGCAGGACGTGATGCTGCATTAGCTGGCCGATTAGTAACTTTTGGAATCGTGCCCACCGCCCCTGAAACTGGCTATGGCTATATCGAAGCAGCAGAGAGCCTGGATCCTGCAAGGCCAGTGCCAATTGCCCGTTTTGTTGAAAAACCTGATGTAAAAACGGCTGAATCATTTCTAAGCAGCGGACGCTTTACTTGGAATAGCGGCATGTTTCTATTTCGGGCCAGCGCTGTAATTGCCGAAATGGAGCGGTTGGTACCAGAACTTTTAAATAGTTGCCGTGCTGCCTTAAAAAATGACAGCGCTGATTTGGAATTCCTACGCCTTGATCATGAAGCGTTTGCTGAATGTCCAAATCTTGCAATTGATGTGGCAGTAATGGAAAAAACCCAGCTGGGTAGCGTGCTTCCTTTACAGGCTGGCTGGAGTGATGTGGGCAGCTGGGGCGCGCTCTGGGAAACGGCAGAACAGGATACTGATGGCAATGTAATACGCGGACAAGTTATTAATGAAGGCTCACATAATTGTTATTTACGCAGCGAACATCGCCTGCTTGTGGGGTTAGGTGTTGATAATTTGATAGTAGTTGAAACTGATGACGCAGTGCTTGTTGCCCATCGCGATCGCGCTCAAGAGGTAAAAAAAATTGTTAATAAATTGCAAGCCCGTAATGCGCCAGAGGGTCGGGCCCATCGCCGCATCTATAGGCCGTGGGGAAATTACGATGGTATTACTGAGGGCGAACGCTGGCAGGTGAAAAAAATTCAAGTAAAGCCTGGCGCTTCTTTATCTTTACAAATGCATCACCATCGCGCTGAACATTGGATTGTGGTGCAAGGAACAGCAATTGTAGAAAAAGATGGCGAAGAAATATTGCTGGGGGAAAATCAAAGCACTTATATTCCCTTAGGGGCTCAACATCGCCTCAGCAATCCGGGCAAAATAACTTTAGAAATGATTGAAGTTCAAAGTGGTGCATATCTTGGAGAAGATGATATTGTGCGCTTTCAAGACAACTACGGTCGCAATTAAATATACATCTAACCGTTATTCAACCGTAACAGATTTTGCTAAATTCCTCGGTTGATCAACATCAAGCCCCCGGTGAGCTGCAATGTGGTAACTCAGCAACTGCATTGGAATTAATGTTAGTAAAGGAGATATCAATTCATTTACTGCCGGCACCGGCAGTAACACATCAAATAATTCAGTATCAGGGCCTTCCGGTGCAACACCAATCAAACGAGCATCGCGTGCTTTTGCTTCTTGCGCATTGCTTAAAACCTTTTCAAACACTGTTCCAGGCATCGCAACACTCACCACTGGAACGCGAGCATCAAGCAGGGCAATAGGCCCGTGTTTCATTTCGCCAGCGGGATAACCCTCTGCATGGATATAGCTGATCTCTTTCAACTTAAGTGCCCCTTCTAGGGCAATCGGATAGTTGATACCGCGGCCTAGATAAATAACATCCTGGGTATCAGCAAATGAATGGGCAAGTTCAGCGCAACGCAGATCCAAACGATCAATAAGTGTTTGCAACTGGGCCGGAAGAGCGCGCAATTCCTCCACCAATTGATGCAATTCCTCTCTGCTGCGGCTGCCGCGCAATTCCGCTAAGCGAATCGCCAGGCCATAAAACGCCAGCAACTGCCCCATGAATGTTTTAGTGGCAGCCACCCCCACTTCAACGCCAGCATGGATATCAATTAGATGAGGTACTAAACGGCCTAGGGAGCTTTCCGGCCGGTTTGTTATTCCGAGCAATCGGGCCCGATAGGCAGGATCACTATGGCCAGCCCGGCGCTGCTGCTCCATTGCAAGGGCTGCAAGGGTGTCTGCGGTTTCACCCGATTGGGTAACGCCCACCGTGAGGGTATTAGGAGCTAAAGGCGGCGGGGCATAACGAAATTCACTGGCGTAGTAGACGCTGGTGGGCACCCCCGCTAATTGCTCCAACAAGTAGGCCCCCACCAAGGCGGCATGGCGGCTAGTGCCGCAGGCCAACACCTGGATGCGATCTAGATTTTCCAGTAGTGCAGGCTCAAGGGCTAAGGCCACCAAGGGATCATTCGGGCCACCTTCCGGTAAATGGCTGGCCAACCAACGGGCAGCTGTTTCCGGCTGCTCGTGGATTTCTTTAAGCATGAAATGCTTAAAGCTGCGCTTATCCGCCACATGGTCGCTGCCGCGCAACTGGGTAGGGGGGCGTTGTTGACGCTCCCCAGCTGCGTTGTAAAGCTCAATTCCTAACGGACCCAGCAGCGCCACCTCGCCATCTTCTAGGGGCAGGATTGTGCGGGTAATACCTGCAAGGGCTGGGGTATCGCTGGCACAAAGAAATTCCCCTTCCCCTAACCCAATCAACAAGGGCGCTTGGCGCCTTGCAACCACTAGGCCATCTGAGCAATCAGCCCACACCACCGCCAAGGCATAGGCCCCTTCTAAAAGAGGCAAGGTGCGTTGCAGCGCCAAAAGCAAAGTAGCGCCGCTGGCCCCAGCACCTGCTGTCTGCAATTGCTGCAACTCTTTTGCAATCAGGTGGGGGATCACCTCGGTATCGGTATCCGAAAGGAAGATCACCCCTTCTGCCTGCAGCTGATCCCGCAGCAGGCGATGGTTTTCGATAATGCCGTTTTGCACCACCGCTACCCTGCCGCTGCCATCTAAATGGGGGTGGGCATTGCGTTGCTCCGGTTTGCCGTGGGTAGCCCAGCGGGTATGACCGATGCCGCAGTTGCCTTGGGCACCCTCTTGTTCCACAAGAGCAGCAAGATTTTTAAGTTTGCCTTCTGCCTTCAGGCAAACCAACGCCCCTGCTTGCACAGTGGCAATTCCGGCGGAATCGTAACCGCGATATTCAAGCTGCCGCAATCCATCAAGCAACAGTGGCGCAGCATCCTTTGTGCCTATTACCGCAACGATGCCGCACATGCTGTTTTGTGAAGAACTAATCCCGCCTAGTAGGCAAGGCCCATAGAGCGGCTGGTTTCATCACCGAGATAAACACGGATACTGAGGAAATCTGTAGGGCAAGCCGTTTCACAACGCTTACAGCCCACACAATCCTCAGTGCGAGGAGATGAGGCGATTTGGCCAGCTCTGCAGCCATCCCAGGGCACCATTTCCAGCACATCTAGGGGACAGGCGCGTACGCACTGGGTGCAACCGATGCAGGTGTCGTAGATCTTGACGGAATGGGACATGCCCGACCAATAACAAACCGTCTTCTCAGGCTACTTCTGGATGTGTGCACTCAGCTTTAACCGTCATCGTTGTTAACGCTGCGCAGGCGGGCCCGTAGAATCCCCCCCGCCAAGCTGCTGCGGCCCATGTCCCAGGAAATTCTCGAGAAGGTGCGATCAATCGTTGCTGAACAACTCAGTGTCGATGCCGCAGAAGTAAAGCCGGAATCAAATTTCCAAAACGATCTTGGGGCCGATTCCCTCGACACCGTTGAACTGGTTATGGCTTTGGAAGAGGCTTTCGATATCGAAATCCCAGATGAAGCCGCAGAAGGCATCACCACCGTTGGTGACGCCGTGAAATTCATTACCGAAAAGCAGGCCTGATCGGCCTCATCAAGATTGAGGCATCGCCATGGTTGAACCATCCCGCCGTGTGGTGATAACTGGTCTTGGCGCCGTTACACCCATTGGCAACACAGTTTCGGCTTACTTAGCCGGCCTCAGCCAAGGGGCTAATGGAGTGGCGCCCATCACTCTTTTTGATGCCAGCGCCCACGCCTGCCGCTTTGCAGCAGAGGTTAAGAACTTTGATCCCACCGGCCTGATCGATCCCAAAGAAGCCAAACGTTGGGATCGCTTTTGTCAATTTGGCGTGGTGGCCGCTAAGGAAGCCCTCTCCCACAGCGGTTTAGTGATAAACGATGCAAATCGCCAACGCATCGGCGTAATTATTGGTTCAGGCGTGGGGGGGCTCCTCATGATGGAGTCGCAATCCCATGTGCTGAAAGAAAAGGGGCCCAGCCGAGTGAGTCCGTTCACTGTGCCGATGATGATCCCCAACATGGCTGCAGGCCTAGCGGCGATCGCCCTGGGGGCCCAGGGGCCCAGTTCAGCGGTGGCAACTGCCTGCGCTGCTGGTTCAAACGCCATTGGCGATGCATTCCGTTTAATTCAAAATGGTTTTGCTGATGCGATGGTTTGTGGCGGCGCCGAATCCGCCATCACCCCGCTTGGTGTGGCAGGTTTTGCTAGCGCCAAGGCTTTGTCGTTCCGCAACGACGATCCCGCCAGTGCAAGCCGCCCCTTTGATGCCCAACGGGATGGCTTTGTGATCGGTGAAGGGGCTGGGGTATTAATTCTTGAAAGCCTTGAACATGCCAAGGCTCGTGGGGCTGAAATCCTTGCTGAGATAGTGGGCTACGGCAGCACTTGTGATGCTCACCACATCACTTCACCAATCCCTGGTGGCACAGGTGGGGCGCGGGCGATGGCCTTAGCGCTTCAAAATGGCCGCCTTGCTGCTGATCAAGTCGACTACGTGAATGCCCACGGCACCAGCACTCAAGCCAACGACAGCAACGAAACTGCAGCTATCAAAACCTCACTTGGTTCAAGAGCTCAACAGATTCCTGTGAGTTCAACTAAATCGATGACAGGCCATCTGCTCGGCGGTAGTGGCGGCATCGAGGCTGTTGCCGCAGTGCTTGCCATCAACCATGGGATGGTGCCCCCCACCATCAATTATCAAAATCCGGATCCCGCCTGTGATCTGGATGTCGTACCCAACAAAGCGCGAGAGCAGATAATTAATACGGTCTTGTCCAATTCATTTGGATTCGGCGGCCATAACGTCTGCCTAGCCTTCCGTCGCTTTGCGTGACGGGCTCCCCCTCAGCCCCTACCAAATTCCCCATGGTCGCCGCACCCGTTTCGCTCGACACCGTTTGCGTTAACAGCATCCGCTTCCTTGCGGTAGATGCCGTTAACAAGTCCAAAAGCGGTCATCCCGGCCTGCCAATGGGTTGCGCCCCGATGGCCTATGCCCTCTGGGACCGGGTACTAAGCCACAACCCCAAAAATCCCAAGTGGTTTAACCGCGACCGTTTTGTGCTTTCAGCCGGCCACGGTTGCATGTTGCTTTATGCCTTACTGCACCTGAGCGGCTACGACTCAGTAACAATTGAAGACATCAAGCAATTCCGGCAGTGGGGTTCCCGCACCCCTGGGCATCCAGAAACCTTTGAAACCGCCGGTGTTGAAGTAACTGCAGGGCCGTTAGGGGCTGGGATTGCCAATGCCGTGGGTTTAGCAATTGCAGAAGCTCATTTAGCCGCAAAATTCAATAAACCAGATTGCAACTTGGTTGATCACTACACCTACGTGATCATGGGTGATGGTTGTAATCAAGAAGGTATTTCGTCTGAAGCTTGTTCCTTAGCGGGCCACCTCAAGCTGGGAAAACTTATTGCTCTTTACGACGACAATCACATCACTATTGATGGCAACACCGAAGTTTCATTCACAGAAGATGTGATGAAGCGCTACGAGGCCTACGGCTGGCATGTGCAACATGTAGCCGATGGCAACACCGATGTTGATGGAATTCAGAAAGCAATCGAGGCGGCTAAAGCTGTAACTGATCGGCCTTCACTTATAAAAATAACCACCACTATTGGTTATGGTTCGCCAAATAAAGGCAACACCGCTGGTGTGCACGGCGCACCCCTTGGCGAAGAGGAATCAAACCTCACCCGCGAAGCTCTTGGCTGGAAATACGGCCCCTTTGAGGTGCCCCAGGAGTCTTACGACCACTGGCGCCAAGCAATCGATCGCGGTGCCGCAGCTGAAGAAGCCTGGAATAGCAGCCTTGCCACCTACCGCACAAAGTACAGCGCAGAAGCAGCCTTATTCGAAAGGATGCTGCGGGGTGAATTGCCTGAAGGTTGGGATAAGTGTCTGCCAACTTTTAGCCCAGAAGATAAAGGTTTAGCCACACGCCAATACTCACAAAATTGCCTTAATGCAATTGCCCCCCACCTGCCGGAATTAATCGGTGGTTCCGCCGATCTCACCCACTCAAACCTCACTGATATCAAAGGTGAAAAGAGTTTCCAAAAAGGAGCAGAAGCAAATCGCTATCTGCATTTCGGTGTGCGGGAACATGCGATGGCAGCAATCCTTAACGGACTCGCGTATCACGGCAGTGGCCTGGTGCCTTACGGCGGCACCTTCTTGGTATTTGCCGACTACATGCGTGGCTCCATGCGTCTCAGCGCTTTAAGTGAATTGGGGGTGATCTATGTGCTTACCCACGATTCAATCGGCGTTGGTGAAGACGGCCCAACCCACCAACCGGTAGAAACGATTCCATCCCTACGGGCTATACCAAACATGCTGGTATTCCGCCCTGGTGATGGCAACGAAACCAGTGGCGCTTACAAGTTGGCAATCAACAATCGCCACCGTCCGTCTGTGTTAGCCCTTAGCCGCCAAGCGATGGCAAACCAAGCAAATTCTGGGATTGAGAAAGTTGCCTTTGGTGGCTACATCCTTGAAGATTGCGCTGGCAGCCCTGAGCTGATTTTGATCGGCACCGGCACCGAACTTGATCTCTGCGTGCAAGCAGCAAAACAACTCACAGCTGATGGCCGCAAAGTGCGGGTTGTGAGTATGCCTTGCGTTGAATTGTTCCTAGAGCAAAGTGCTGCTTATCAAGAAGAAGTGCTACCTAATGCAGTGCGCAAGCGCATTGTTGTGGAAGCAGCTGAATCCTTCGGCTGGCACAAGTTCATCGGCCTCGATGGCGATAGCGTAACTATGAATCGCTTTGGTGCCTCTGCCCCCGGCGGCACCTGCATGAAGGAGTTTGGTTTCACCGTAGAAAACGTAGTAGCTAAATCAAAGGCGCTGTTGGGCTGATTCAATCAAGCAACTGCAACATAAAAAAGCCCCGCAAATGCGGGGCTTTTCTTTTGCTTAAACTACTATCTAAAACTATTTATTTAGCGATTGCCACCACCGCTCCTTGCTTCTCTAGCGCCTGGGCCTTGAGCACATCTTCTAATCCTGCTAAATCCTCATCGGTGATCTTGGTTTGCATTGGGCAATGCTTTGGCCCGCACATTGAGCAAAACTCTGCTTGTTTATAGATATCAGCTGGCAGGGTTTCATCGTGATATTCACGGGCCCGTTCTGGATCTAGCGAAAGATCAAACTGTTTATTCCAATCAAAGGCATAACGGGCGCGGCTTAGTTCATCATCGCGATCGCGGGCGCCAGGGCGGTGACGGGCGATATCAGCGGCGTGGGCTGCAATCTTGTAGGCGATCAAACCTTCTCGCACATCATTGGCATTAGGTAAACCTAAATGCTCTTTAGGTGTTACATAACAAAGCATCGCCGTGCCATGCCAACCGGCCATTGCTGCACCGATGGCACTGGTGATGTGGTCGTAACCAGGGGCAATATCAGTTACCAGCGGGCCCAATACATAGAAAGGTGCTTCGCTGCATTCCTCCATCTGTTTTTTCACATTGAATTCAATTTGATCCAAAGGCACATGGCCGGGGCCCTCCACCATCACTTGAATGTCGTGGGTCCAAGCTCTACGGGTGAGCTCGCCGAGAGTTTTTAATTCCGCTAATTGGGCAGCATCAGAAGCATCATGCTGGCAGCCAGGCCGCAAGGAATCACCCAATGAAAAGCTGCAATCATAACGTTTAAAAATTTCGCAAATATCATCAAATCTTGTGAATAATGGATTTTGCTTGTGGTGATAAAGCATCCATTGAGCCAAAATGCCACCGCCGCGGCTCACGATTCCAGTGAGGCGGCCTTTCACTAAAGGCAGATGCTCAATCAATAATCCGGCATGGATAGTTTGATAATCAACCCCT
This sequence comes from Synechococcus sp., assembly GCF_982614295.1. NCBI lineage: Bacteria > Bacillati > Cyanobacteriota > Cyanophyceae > Synechococcales > Synechococcaceae > Synechococcus > Synechococcus sp. The sequence goes on along the minus strand of NZ_CEXBMR010000027.1, from coordinate 11,893 downwards.
TGCTGGCAGTGCTTTTCAATAATATGTAAGAAATCTTCTTCTGATAGCTTTTCAATTGAGCCGTGAACACTTTCAAGAGCTTGATAAACCGGAACTGTTCCGATTGGCACAGGTGATGCGTTAATAATTGCCGTGCGCACCTCGTCAAGGTTCACACCACCAGTTGATAAATCCATCACCGTATCGGCGCCATATTTGACGGCTAAACGTAATTTAGCCACCTCTTCTTCCATATCGGATGCATTAGGAGAAGCGCCGATATTTGCATTTACCTTGCACTTACTAGCGATACCAATCGCCATCGGTTCAAGGTTTGGGTGATTGATATTGGCCGGGATGATCATTCTTCCCCGCGCCACCTCTTCTAAAATCAATGATTCAGGCAGGTTTTCCCGTTTGGCAACAAATGCCATCTCTTCAGTGATCACACCCTTGCGGGCGTAATGCATCTGAGAAACATTGGCATCACCTTTACGCTTTTCAATCCAGGCACTACGCATAGCAATTTCCTCAACGGGGAGGGGTAGCGCCGCACTTCCTGCACTTCCCTGCGCCGGTATTAACCGGATCAGGTTCGGAGGGTGTGATCTCAGCCTTCACCGGATTTTCGGCGACGGCACCCCTAGTGACTAGCTCAACCTAGCAAGCGTTCAAGGCTCTCGCGTTGCAACTTCAACTTCAACTGTTTACCCGCTTCCTGCAAGGTGGGATCGGCATCAACTAACGCCATTTCGGCAAGCTTTACCAACACCTCAGGCGTTACATCCTTTTCATCAGCTAGAGCCGCCAAAATACTGCTGCGCACCAGCCAATGGGTATCCCGTTTATACAAATCAAGAAGTGCTGGTAAAGCTTGCTCCATGCCATGGCGCGCCAGGGCATTTGCTGCTTCTGCCCGCACATTGGGATCCCCCTCTAGCTTCAACACCTTGAGCAGGGCCAATTTTCCCTGTTCATTTGCTTTATAACCAAGCCCCATACAAGCTAAGGAGCGCACCAAAAATGCTTGGTCGTTTAAGCATTCCAGCAGCAATGGCACGCAGGTATCAACGTCGTAGGGCTGCAAAGCAGTGATCGCCCGCATCCGAGATGTGGTGTGGCCGCTGGCGATCGCCACACGAATGGCATCTATGCCCATTGAAGATGGTTCTTGTGAAGCAGCAGTCATGGGGGGCCTGATTCAAGCTCTTTAACGGCACGCAGTAATCGCTGCCTATGGCGACCATAACTAGCTGCGCGAGCAATTAACAGCCCAGCAGCAATAAAAAGGGCTGGCATCGCTTGCAGCCGTTCTGCTCCTTGGCGTTGGCCACCCCCCATCAAGCCAAACAGGGCCAGCGCAATTAGTAGTGGGGTGGCAAGCGCCAAAGGTAAGCGGGTATTCATGGCTTGCTGTTTTGCTCCAACCAGCGCTTTAGGGCCGTTGCTAATAGGTTCACGGCTACGGGCATACAAGCCTCATCCGGATTGAATCCACCATGGTGCAAAGGGGAGCAACCATCAAGGCCCGCCACCCCGAGCCGAAACATGCAGCCGGGTAAATGATTTAGGTAATGGGCAAAATCCTCAGCGCCAAGGCTTGGTTGAGCTAACTCCAACACCTGCTCGCGGCCCAATTGCTCCACCGCAATGCCCTCCAGAAGATCGGTGAGCTGCGGATCATTTTGCACAGGTGGTGCAATCCCTCGCCAAACCAATTTCACCTTGCCGCCGTAGGCAGCACATATGGCTTGAGCAGTGCTTTCAACCCATTCGGGCAACTGTTCGTAGAGCTGGCAATCAAGGCAGCGCAAGGTGCCAAGCAACCGCACCCGATCAGCGATCACATTAAAAGCGCGGCCACCTTCAATGCGGCCAAAACTCAATACCACCGGTTGCAACGCATCTAAACGCCTGCTGATCGCCTCTTGCAAACCACTTATTAGGCGGGCAGCAATCCAAATCGCATCCACCGCTTGATGGGGTCTTGCGCCGTGGCCTGCCTCCCCGAACACCTCCAACTCCAATTCAGCCGCCGCGGCCGTGAGGGCCCCATGACGCAAACCGATGCTTCCCACTGCAATGCTCGGAAATACATGCAGCCCCAATAGGGCACTCAACCCTTCAATTGCCCCCGCCGCCAGCATCCAGCGGGCCCCCTCTGCTGTTTCTTCCGCCGGTTGAAAGATCAAACGCACGGTGCCGCTTAATTGCTCTGCCAATGGCGCTAGCAGCATTGCCACCCCTAAACCCACGGCGGTGTGAATGTCGTGGCCGCAGGCATGCATCAACCCAGGGCTGGTGGAGGCATAACTCAACCCGGTGGATTCCTCAATCGGTAATGCATCCATATCAACCCTTAGGCCAATTGCAGGGCCGTTGCTGGTTCCCAATTCCGCTACCACTCCCGTGCGCCCCACCCCCTCCTGCACCCGCCAGCCCAGGTGGCGTAATTCGCCTGCCACCAATACCGCTGTGTGATGTTCAGCGCCGCTCAATTCAGGATGAGCATGGAGATATCGGCGTATTTCCTGCAACTTATTAATTGCATCACTGCCTAAAACCAAATTGGTAGCGTTCATGGATCCAGTTGCAAAAAGCGCTCTAATGCCGCCACCGGTTGCGGTGGCCAGCGCCTTACTTGCAGTAGCCAGCTGCGATCCCGGTAACGGCTATCAAGGCCGGAAGCTGCCGCCCAATTACTTTCCGCTTCTCCAGCTTTACCTTCCTCCCACAGCAATGCCGTGAGGGCAGCCCTGGCATCAGCAAATAAGGGATAACGGCGAATCAAATTGCGCAATTCCAATTCCGCTTGGCTTAAGTTTCCCAGCTGAAATGCAGCAAGGGCTGCGCTAGAGCGAGCCATCGCCATCCCGGGCTTTACTTCAGCTGCCAATAAAAAAGATTGTCTGGCGCTTACCCAATCATCCAAACTGCCTTCCACATTGCCCAGGTTGTAGTTGGCTGCAGCGTTAGCTGGATCGCGTTCAAGAATCCATTCGTAATCGCTGGAAGCTGCCTGCCATCGCCCTAGAAATTCTTCAGCTGTGCCTCGATTTAAATGGGCATCACCAATATCTGGTGCCAGTTTTAGAGATTCTGTTTGATCTGCAATCGCCCCTTCCGGATCACCAAGGGCAAGGCGTACGTTGCCGCGATTACTCCAAGCTGCACCATCATTTGGAGCATTTTTAATAACGCCATCCCAAAGCTCTAGGGCTTGATCAAAACGACCTTCTTTACTTGCCTGCAAAGCCAAATCGAACTGTTGGGCTATCGATCCAAACACCAACACCAACACAAGGAAGCATTGTCCAAAAATCAATAACATCAAGCAGCCTCCAAATGCCTACGACCTGCCTCCGTAACTATTCGCCCCCTTGGGGTGCGCTGCAGAAAGCCGAGTTGTAGCAAAAATGGTTCCACCACCCCCTCCAGGGTGTCGGGGTCTTCCCCCAGGGCTGCTGCCAGCGTATCGAGGCCAGCAGGGCCACCGGCGTAACTACCCAGCAGCAGTTCCAATAAACGTCGATCGGAAGCATCCAAACCAAGGGCATCCACCCGATGCATTGCCAAAGCTTCCGCCACCACTTCTGCTGTTACCGGGCCATGGCCCTTCACGCTGGCAAAATCCCGCACCCGCCGTAATAAACGGTTTGCCACCCGCGGCGTGCCGCGGCAACGGCGGGCGATTTCTGCTGCTGCGGCCTGCATTAATTCCACTTTTAATAACTTTGCTGCCCGCAGCACGATCAATTCAAGATCACTGCAGTTGTAGAACTCAAGCCGTTGGATTAAGCCAAAGCGATCCCGCAGGGGTGAACTCAATGCACCCGCTTTAGTGGTGGCACCAACCAATGTAAAAACAGGCAGTTCGAGGCTGCGGGTGCGGGCACCGGTGCCAGCGCCCACGGTGAGATCCAAGCGAAAATCTTCCATTGCCGGATATAACAACTCCTCTGCCACGCGATTTAAACGGTGGATTTCATCAATAAACAGCAGTTCCCGAGGCTGCAAATTCATTAATAAACCCACAATGTCGCGGGGGCGTTCCAACGCCGGAGCACTGGTAATACGGCAGCGCACCCCTAATTCCTCTGCTAACACCAGGGCCATGGTGGTTTTACCAAGCCCCGGCGGCCCATACAGCAACACGTGATCAAGGGCCTCTTGCCGTTGGCGGGTGGCCTCTAAGGCAATCGCCAATACCTGCTTTAACTCCGGCTGACCCACGTAGTCGGCTAGACGCCGCGGCCTTAAACCCTCATCGCGGCCACCATCGCGTTCCGAAGCATTGGCTTGGGGAGCCAGCAACCGCGGTGTGTCTTTTTTTATGGGCTTGCTGCCGGAAGACTGAATCGCCATGGGCCGAGGCTAGGGGGCACGGCCCATGCAGGCAAACCATGGGTCACGATGGTGTTAAGGAATGCATTGGGTGAACTCGGCGCGTGGCAGGCAAGGGTAAAGGTGCAACAGCAGCAGCAAAGAAACGGCTAGAGGCCCAACGGCTACTGGCAGACAACCGTTTGGCGCGGCACAACTACGAAATTCTTGAAACCCTTGAAACCGGTATTGAGCTGGTGGGCACTGAGGTAAAAGCAATCAGAGCTGGCAAAGCAAATTTGCGGGATGGCTTTTGTTTGATTCGTAATGGTGAATTACAACTGCACAATGTTCATATCGCCGGCCATGAACAAGCGAGCAAGTTTTACAACCACGAACCCCTAAGGGTGCGCACGCTGCTGGCCCACCGCAAAGAAATCAATCGTTTAAGAGGGCACTTAGATCAACAAGGCCTCACTTTGATCCCCTTAAATTTACAAATAAAAGGCTCGTGGATAAAACTCACAATTGGCCTTGCAAAAGGGCGCAAATTACACGACAAACGCGAAGAAGAACGTCGTAAACAAGACGACAAAGATTTGCGTTCAGCGTTGAAGCGGCTCTGAACTTTCTTGCGGTGGTGCAACTACTTGATTAGGTGTTGGCGCTGGTGCAATTGGAGGCGGTGCATTAATAATCTCAGGGGTTGAAGTTGGCATTTGGATATTTGCAGGTGCTGCTGGTAAGGGGGGGTCTACCCGCACCGAAAGGCTGATCATGCTTGCGGCTAAGCCATCGTTGCGCACTAAAACCTGCACAAGCGAGCCCTCCACTTTTGGCAGCACTACCACCCGCAGTGGTCCGCGGGGTTCGAGCACTTGGCCGTTAGCGCTGAATACAGTCATTTGCATCAGGTTTGTGCCATTTACGCCAAGCACCAACTTGAAACCCGGTTGCATTTTTACGGCAAATAAGCGAGCCCCTTGGCCATCCACTACTGCCGAGAGAGAACGGGCCAGATTTGGGGTGGGCTCCAACTGTTCCACCTGCAAACCCTCCAAGCTGCGCAGGGCAGCCGCATACCACAGCTGGCGGAAGGGTTCATCTGGCACCGTTTCCGGGTTGCGACCCGGCAGCATGTTTTGGGCGCTACTGCTTACCAGTTGCAACAAAACCTGAGGGCTTAAGCCCTGGGCGGTAAGGCTTGCTTGGCGCGCTTCCCAATCGGCGGGCTTGAAACTACCCAACTTTGAGCGCAGCACCAGCGGCAATTGCTCTACCCGCACCAACCAGTCTTGAGCGAGATCGTTCCAAATCTTGCGCAGGGGGGCATCTTCAAGGGAATCACTAGGTGGCTTACCGCCCCGCTCCGGAAACTGGGCCGCCAAGCCGCGATCCACCAGCTTTAAAAACCAATCACGATCCACTTGTAATGCCTTCAAGCGGTTTAGTAATTGCTGGCGTTGATCCACTTCCGCCGGCGGCAAACTCACAGATCCCGGCAGATTTTGTAATGGCATAGCCCCTGGGCGACTGCGACCCAACAGCAACCAGCCAAGGGCCGAACCCACTAAGGCAGTGAGGATCAAAGCCAGCACCACCGGCCAAAACCTACCTTCCGCCGCCTTTTCCTTTTCCTCTTGGCGTTGTTGCCGGCTAGCGCGGCGCAGGGTTTTAGGGGCCCCACTCCCATTAATGGGGTTGGGAAGCTTGGGCTCCGGTTTTATTTGTTCTGGCTCACTTTTTTGGGGAATTAATACCGCAGTGCGATCACTGCGGCCTACCGGACCGGTGCTATCGGGCACCGGCAGGGCCGCTAAGGGTTCCATTAACTGGGCTGCGGTAGCAAATCTTCGCTGTGGGTCAGCGCTCAGCATCCTCTCCAGCAATAACCGAAAAAGGGGGTCAACCTCCAAACCATCGGGCCAGCGCCATTGCATCGTTTGGGGATCCAGCAAGCCAGCTGCTGCTTCTCCGCTCAGCAACACCATTGCGGTAACCGCAAGGCTATGGAGATCCATCCAAGGGGCTGGTGATTCCTTGCCTTGTGCCACCGGCGCGTAACCAGGGGTGGCAGCGAGCAAAGGTTCCTCACCGGGTGCCCCCTGCAAACCGAAATCAATCAATACCGGAAGGCCGTCGTTGTCACGGCGCAGCAAATTGGCTGGCGTGAGATCACCATGGATTAAATCTTGGCCATGCAGAGCCGCTAGCGCTGGTAATAACTGGCGCAATAGCAACAGCACCTCCCCTGCTCCAAATACCAGCTGCCGCTCTTGGCGGCTAATCAACAAATCGCTGTAGGTGCGGCCAGCAACCCATTCCCGCACCTGCCATAGGCCACCTTCCTCTGGGATTAAGGCGCCTAAACGCGGCACCTGGGGATGTAAAACCCCTTGCAGCCGCTCTAAGCGTTGCCGCAACAACAACAACTTTGGCGCTGATAAGTGGGCCCAGCCACGAATTGCAACGGCTAGGCCTCCAGCAAGGCTGTCGCTGCCGCGCCACAACTGAACACCAGGGGCTTCACTGAGCAACTGCTCGAGGCGATAACGGCCCGCCAATAAATCTCCGACAGCGGCTTCAGCGGGAAATGCCACAGCCAGCACCAAATTGCATGGGAATCAAGGGAGAGTAGGCAAGCTTGGCCGTTCCGGCTGCTGCAAGCCACGGCTTTCTAACCATTCCCGCTCCCAGATCCTTGAACGGTAGCGATCACCGCCATCGCACAACACCGTTACGATCCTGTGCCCTGGCCCTAGGCGGCGAGCGGTTTCAAGCGCTGCAGCCACATTGATGCCAACGGAACCGCCCATAAATAAGCCTTCAAACCAGAGCAGCTCATAGAGCACCTGCAGGGCAGTTTGATCGCTTATTCGCACTGCATCATCTACAGGCACATTTTCCATATTTGCTGTAAGCCGGCTGTTGCCGATCCCTTCGGTAATCGAGCTACCTTCCATGCTGAAGTTGCCGCTCGTGAACCAGCTATGCAGGGCACTGCCATGGGGATCAGCCAGCACGCAATGCAAATTGCGATCGCATTCCTTTAGATAAAGCGCCACACCGGCATAGGTGCCACCGGTGCCGGTGGCGGCCACCCAGGCATCTAATTTTCCCGCGCATTGTTCCCAGATTTCAGGCCCAGTGCCGTTGTAGTGGGCTTGGCGATTGGCCTGATTATCAAATTGATTTGCCCAGATTGCCCCTGGAATTTCTGCGGCGATCCGCCCCGAAAGCCGCACATAGTTTTCCGGATCGCGATAGGGCACCGCCGGCACCGTGCGCACTTCAGCGCCAAGGCTGCGCAGTAAACCTATTTTTTCAGCTGATTGAGTATTAGGAATAACAATTACGCAGCGATAACCGCGGGCATTACATAAATGGGCAAGGCCAATGCCCGTATTACCCGCGGTGCCTTCAACTACGGTGCCACCTTTTTTCAGTTCCCCCGTTGCTTCTGCCGCTTGCAGGATGCCAAGAGCGGCCCTGTCTTTCACTGAACCACCGGGGTTCATGAATTCCGCTTTGCCAAGGATTTCGCAACCGCTCACGGCGCTGAAATGCTCCAAACGAATCAGGGGTGTATTACCCACGGCCCCCACAAAACCTCGGGTGATACCCATAAACAACGCCGATTTCTTCGCCGCAGGCTAGGGTCCCGCCACTGCTTAGTCGAGGGATGACCAGCTGCTCACCCTCTGCGGTTCACCCGTTGTTAGGTGATCTGTATCGTCTTGTGCGAGCTAAAAGCGAAGCTTTAATCGCGCCCCTTGAACCAGAAGATCTCTTGTTGCAAGGGATGCCAGATGCCAGCCCGCCCAAATGGCACCTAGCTCACACCAACTGGTTTTTTGAAACCTTTCTGCTGCAACCCCATCAGCCCAATTGGCAGGGGCCACCGCAGCCCTGGCTGGTGCTCTTTAACAGCTACTACGAAAGCGCCGGACCCTTTTATCCGCGGCCGCAAAGGGGCTTATTGAGTAGGCCACCACTACGGGAGCTGCTGGATTGGCGCCATCGTGTTGATCAGGCTTTGCAGTTTTGGCTCGCAAATGGGCCAGCAACAACAATCAGCAACCTCATTGAGCTTGGCCTCAATCACGAGCAACAACATCAGGAATTGCTGCTGCAAGACCTGCTCGATAGTTTCAGCCGCAACCCCTTAAATCCGATTTATGCCCTTGATGCTCCAGCGGTGGCAGCCGCAACGATGGGCCTTGGGGTTAGGGATAGTTTTTATTTCGAAGGGGGCCTTGTAGAAGTTGGCAAGCAGCTACAAAACTCTGGTTTTCATTTTGATAATGAAGCCCCTCAACACAAGGTATGGCTAAACCCTTGGCGCCTCAGCCCGCAGCTGGTAACCAATGCTGAATTCGAAGCGTTTCAGCTTGATTCGGGGTACCAAAAGCCAAGGCTCTGGATGGCTGAAGGCTGGGCCCAGGTGCAGCAGCAGCAATGGCATGCACCGCGTTATTGGCGGCCAGACGGGCTGGAATTCAGCCTTCGGGGTTTGCAACCGAGGGATCCAAACGCGCCGGTGCAACACATTAGTTGGTTTGAAGCTGATGCCTATGCCCGTTGGGCTGGGGCCCGATTACCAACGGAGCTGGAATGGGAAATTGCTTTGCAGCAACAACCAGATCTACCCCAAGCTTTTGGCTGTTTATGGCAATGGACCAATTCGCCCTACGGGCCTTACCCCGGTTACCGCCCCGCCCCTGGCGCGATTGGCGAATACAACGGCAAATTCATGAGCTCTCAGATGGTGTTGCGGGGCAGCAGTTTCCTCACTCCCCAAGGCCATAGCCGCATCACATACCGCAATTTTTATGCCCCTGCATGCCGCTGGCAAGCAGCTGGCCTACGGCTCGCTTGGGATGGCTGAAATAGAAACTTTTTCAATCATCGATCTACACCCCACTCCAGCTGATATGGCGGAGGTAGTGCTTAGGGGGTTAGAGCAGCGCCCAAGACAGCTGCCGGCCTGGTTGCTCTACGACCAGCCTGGTTCGCTGTTATTTGAAGAAATTTGTAAGCAACCGGAATACACACTCAAACGCACAGAACTGGAGCTGTTGCAAAAACATGCCAATAGTTTTTGCGCGCAAATTCCAGCCAACAGTTTGGTATTGGAATTTGGTGCTGGCAGCGCCGAAAAAGTGGGGCCGCTGCTGCAGGCCCTCAACAACCCCGCCTACATCGCCATAGATATCAGCGCCAGGCATTTGCAGGAAGCAGGTATGCGCTTACAGGCCAAATTCGCCTCAGTGCCGATGCAAGGTATCTGCGCCGACTACAGCCGTGCACTGGAATTACCCCTCAGCCCCGAATGGAGCCAAAGGTTGCGGCTGGGCTTTTTTCCCGGCAGCTCCCTAGGCAACTTTGAGCCGGCAGAGGCCAGTGCTTTTTTAATGCGGCTTAAGCAGCTGCTTGGGCCCAACGGGGCGTTGTTAATTGGTATCGATCAACCGCGGCCCCAGGCCCAGCTGGAAGCGGCCTACAACGACGCTGCTGGATTTTCAGCAGCTTTTGCACGAAACCTATTGCTTCGTTTACAGCGTGATCTGGATGCAGAAGTAGATCCGTGGGGATTTAGTTACAAAGCCGAATGGCAATCTGAGCAGCAGCGTATTGCTATGGCGCTTGTAAGCAATGGCGAACAACGGCTGCAACTGCTGGGGCAAGAGGTGATTTTTAAACCTGGTGAAATTTTGATCACCGAATACAGCTATAAATATTCGCCTGAAGCATTTCAAAGCCTTGCCGCTTGTGCCGGTTGGAGCAGCAAGCAGCGCCATTGCGATGCAGCTGATAGCTACAGCTTGCATCTGCTTGTTTGAAATTGGTTTTGCAAAGCAACACTGGCCGAGCACACTGGCAGGGCACACTTGTATCAGCTTTGAACCAAGCGCCATGGGCCGAGAAGAACAGCGGGCGTTAGTGCGAAGGGTGAGAGAATCATTGATTGAAGAATTAGAAACCACCTATCGCCGCGCTTTTGATGCAATCGGCACTGAAGAGATCGGGGAAGGTGCTGTAGCCAGGCTCACCCAGTTGTTACTGCGCTCGAGGGATGGGGCCATCACCCCCCTTGAGGAAGAGATCGAAGCTGCCGTTATTACAAGGGCACCGGATGGAATCAACCAATAGCTGGTGGCAAGAAATTGAGCGAGAGCTGGAGCGCCAGTTTGACAATTTCCTAGAAGATCATCCAAATCAAAAAGATTTATTTGAAAAAGGTGAAGCGAGTGAAAAACTACAACGCTTGCAAATTCGCCTGGCATCAATCAATAAGCAAGCCGATCTATTAAGGCAACGCTTATGTGATCTAAGCGCCGAAATCAAACAATGGCGCCAACGGGTGCAGCGGGCCCAGCAGGCCGGCGCCAATCAATTAGCTAGCCAAGCGGAGGCTCACCTAAGTAAATTGATGGGACAGGGGCGCGATTGCTGGCAAGCCTTGGCTGAACTTGGCGTAGAAGATCAACAATTGCGGCAGGAAATTCAACAAATACCAGCACCAAATAGCCCAAAGAAGCAAACTTCGTCAGTAGATTTAGAAAAAGATTCAGAAATAGATTTAGAAACAGCTTGGAATAATTTTGAAGCCAATCAAGCCCTAGAAGATCTCAAGCAAAAACAAAAATAACAACGAATATCTTGGTTTAATTATCTATAAGCTAAAGGGAGATGCCTAAACTTTTGGTGCTTTTGGCACAAGATTTACACCTTCAGGTGGTGGAGTGGGATCAGGATCTGCAATCAACATATGTTGCAAAACAATTTCGGGGCGTTCGCTATCACGCCAGCGGATGCGATATGCAGGCATCTTGGTACCACGGCTAGTGGTTTGCTCAACTGCCTCCATAACCCAGCCCCTCCGGGACCGGCCTTGGGGGTTGCGTTTCACCACTGCATCAGCGTGAGTAAAACGAAATCCAACGCGTTCGCCACTCATGCGTTAGGAAATTTAATCAGTGCACCCATTATCCACCTTGGCAGGCCGTAGTAATGGGAAGGCGATCACATCTCTAATGCTGGCGCTATCGGTAAGCAGCATTACAAGGCGATCGATGCCAATACCTAAACCCCCCGTTGGAGGCATTCCCACTTCTAGAGCTTGCAAGAAGTCTTCATCCACCACCTGCGCCTCTAGATCACCCGCCGCTCGCCTTTCTTGTTGGGCCTCAAGGCGCCTGCGCTGATCCACTGGATCAATAAGTTCACTAAAGGCGTTTGCTGTTTCCCTACCCGCAATGAATAGTTCAAAACGCTCCACCAAACCAGGTTTGCTGCGATGGGCCCTAGCAAGCGGTGAAATTTCTATCGGGTAATCCAACACAAATGTGGGTTGGATCAAGCTGCTTTCAACCCGTTGCTCAAATGCTTCTACCAACAAGCGGCCAAGGCAATCGGCAAGAGCTGGCACTAGAAGGTTGGCTGCTTCCATTGCAGCTGCTGCTTCAGCGTGATCGCTAAAGCTGTTGAAATCCAAGCCGGTGGCCTCCAGCACTAATTCATGCATGGTGGCTCTTCGCCAGGGGGGGGCGAAATTAATTTCGGTGCCTTGATACGTGATTGAAGTGCC
>NZ_CEXBMR010000026.1:0-23697 GCF_982614295.1 Synechococcus sp. | reverse complement strand
ATGCAGGCGATGAAACCGGTAAAGGTGGAATCTATAATTTTGTTACCAAACGCGGAATTTGTGAAGGTGCTCGAAGCCACATAAGTTGGACTCAAGTGGAAACAGGTTCTGCAATTACTTGGAAATATCCAAGTTGTGTATTAGCTGGTGACGATTCAGTTGGAGAGTTTTATTCAGTTGCGTTAACTAATAATTATCAACAGGCTGACACTGGAACTAAAATGTTGCATGTGGGTGCCCGCACCCGCTCCACAATTGTTAGTAAAGGTATAAGCGCTGGCAACTCTTCCAATAGTTATCGCGGTTTAGTTCAGGTTGGCCCTAAAGCCCACGGTGCTAGAAATTATAGTCAATGCGATTCAATGCTGATCGGAGATAGAGCTGCAGCTAATACTTTCCCCTACATTAGATCTCAGCAACCAGATGCAATAATTGAGCACGAAGCAAGTACTTGTAGAATTTCTGCCGATCAACTCTTCTACCTACAAAGTCGTGGAATTTCTTTTGAAGAGGCGGTTTCAATGATGGTTAGTGGTTTTTGCCGAGATGTCTTTAACCAGCTTCCCCTTGAATTTGCGGCCGAGGCAGACAAATTGCTTGCATTAAAGCTTGAGGGCTCCGTGGGCTAACGGATTTTCTACTGATGCTTAGTTTCTTTTATTTCCACCCCTTACAAACGAGTCTGTGATAGTTTCCCCCGCCATTTCTGAACCATTGCTTGAAATTAGCAATTTAAGGGCTAGTGTTGCAGGCCAAGAAATTTTATGTGGCATTAATCTCATCATCAAACAGGGAGAAATTCATGCCTTAATGGGCCGTAATGGTAGTGGAAAAAGTACTCTTTCAAAATTAATTGCAGGTCATCCCTCCTACGAAATTACCGCTGGATCAATCCGATTTCGTGGCTTGGATCTAGCTCAGATGCCTCCGGAAGAGCGATCAAGGATAGGAATATTCCTTGGTTTTCAATATCCGGTGGAAATTCCTGGAGTAAGTAATCATGAGTTCTTAAGAGTATCCACAAACGCCCGTCGTGTGGCTAGCGGTTTAGAGGAGTTGGATACATTTAGCTTTGATGATCATTTGCAGGAACGTTTGGAATTGGTGCAGATGGATCCTGCCTTTCTTGGCCGCAGTCTTAATGAAGGATTTTCAGGCGGTGAGAAAAAGCGCAATGAAATCTTGCAAATGGCTTTATTGGAACCAGATTTGGCAATTCTTGATGAAACAGATTCAGGATTAGACATAGATGCTTTACGTATCATTGCCGATGGGGTTAAGCAACTTGCAGGGCCGCAAAATGCCACCCTGCTAATTACCCACTACCAAAGATTGCTAGACGCCATCACACCTGATTATGTGCATGTGATGGCCCATGGCCGTATTTTGCGCACCGCTGGCCCTGAGCTTGCCTTGGAGCTGGAGCGTAGGGGCTACGACTGGATTGATCAGGAAGCTGGTATTAATTCGCGGGCTGAAGCAATCGAGGAGGCGGAGCATGAATTGGCTTGAAGCCTTGGTTAAGACCCATGGCATACGGTCTAAATATTCTGCTGATTATTTGCTTAAAGAGGGTTTGCCCCATCGCCGCTTAGAGCCTTGGCGCTTTACAGATTTAACAGCCCTAACTAATCTTGAACCCTTACTACTTAAAAAAAGTGGACCTGTAGTTCATGGGCAGTCTCCACTCTTCGCTCCAGATGTAGTGAGCTTAACTCTTGATGAAGATGGCGGTAATTTTGTGCTTGCGCAGGGCTCAGCCGCTGCACCTGCCGGCTTGCTGCTTGATCTAGAAAATCCAGCAGCTAGCAAGGATGCTGATAGTGCTTGGGTATTTCAGCTGCAGAATTCAATCGTGGGTCCTAGTTTCAATCTGGCACTAGGAGCAGCTGAATCATTGCGGCTTGAGCTTTGTCTAAATCCAAATAATTCGGCAGCGCTTGTAAATGCAAAGATGCAGATTTCCCTTGCAGAGGGTGCATCTCTTGAATTATTTGTGAATATTAAAAGCAGCACTAATAGTTTAGTTTTGCTAACTTTGCAGGCCAATCTTGCTCAAGGATCGAGTTTGTTAGAGGCTCAAAACCTAATTGGAGCTGAGGGAGCGGTTTTGTTATCTGGTTCTGAGGTGAATCAGGCAGCAACAAGCCGTTATGAACGCACGGCAGTAGTGCATGGTTGGGCATTAGCTCGCCAGGAGCCAAGGGTTGTGCAAAATGAAGGTGAGGCACATACTTTTTTAAGGGATTTGGCAATTGCAGCAGATAATAATATTTGCGATCTTCATAGCGCAGTTAGATTTGATGGGCCCAACGGACGCCTTGAACAACTTCAAAAGGCATTGGTAGATGATGCTGGCCGCAGTATTTTCAATGGAGCAGTACAGGTTCCTAAGCCTGCCCAAGGAACTGATGCATCACAGCTGAGTCGACATCTATTACTTAGTGATCGCGCTAGGGTGGATTCAAAGCCAGAGCTTGCAATCGTTGCAGATGATGTTCGTTGCAGTCACGGCGCCACCATTAGTAGCTTGGCTACGGATGAGCTTTTTTACATGCAAAGTCGTGGTATTTCAAGGCAGCAGGCGGTTTCCTTGTTGAAGTTGGGCTTTTGTCAGCAGATTGTTAATTTTTTACCACCAATTGCCGTTTCCTGCTGCTCCCTTGAGGCGGTATTAATGCCATGAGAAGTGAAAAAGCAACCATCACTAATCTTTCAACGCAATGCCGCGCTGATTTCCCGATTTTCGATCAGTTAATAAATGGCCAACCTCTAATCTATTTGGATCATGCTGCTACAAGCCAGAAGCCGCAGCAGGTTATAAATGCATTAAGCAATTATTACAGCTGCGATAATGCTAATGTTCATCGCGGTGCACATAGCTTAAGTGCAAGAGCTACAGATGCTTTTGAAGCGGCTAGATCAACTACAGCTACGTTTATTCGTGCCAATGATTCAGCAGAGATTGTATTTACTCGTAATGCTACTGAAGCAATTAATTTAGTTGCTTTCACGTGGGCTGCTGCTCAATTGCAGCCAGGCGATGAAATTCTCACAACGGTAATGGAGCATCACAGTAACCTCGTTCCATGGCAATTGGTTGCGGCGCGCACCGGTGCCGTGTTGCGGCATGTTGGGTTTACGGCTGCTGGAGAACTTGACCTTGATGATTTTCGAGCTCAATTAAATACTCGCACTAAGATTGTTCCAATTGTGCAACTAAGTAATAGCCTTGGCTGTTTAAATCCGATTGCAGATTTAGTTGAGCTTTCCCATAAAGTAGGCGCCAAAGTATTGGTTGATGCCTGTCAAAGTTTGGCCCATATTCCAGTTGATGTGCATGCTTTGGGCTGTGATTGGTTAGTGGGGTCTAGCCATAAATTGTGTGGCCCAACTGGAATGGGCTTTCTTTGGGGTCGCAGGGAATTACTGGAGCAAGCTCCACCTTTTTTAGGTGGCGGTGAGATGATAGATGAGGTATTTCTTGATCACAGCACCTGGGCAGATTTACCCCATAAATTTGAAGCTGGTACTCCTGCTATTGGAGAAGCAATTGGAATGGGTGCAGCCCTTGATTATTTAACAAAGCTTGGTTTGGGTAATATCCACGCTTGGGAACAAGAATTAACAGCTTTGTTATGGGATGGCTTGGCACGTATTGAAGGAATTACTTTGTTCGGCCCAACCCCTGCACAGCAACCTCGCCGTGCTGCGCTTGCCAGTTTTGTTGTAGAAGGTGCACATCCCCATGATTTATGCGCCCTTCTTGATGCAAATGGCATATGCATCCGCAGTGGTCACCATTGCACTCAACCATTGCATCGCATATTAGGTATTAATGCCTCTGCTAGGGCTTCGCTTGCTTTTAGCACCAGTCGCTCTGAAATAGAATCGTTCCTTGAAGAATTAGCTAACAGCATTAATTTTCTTAGAGAACATAGCTGATACCTGATTGGTTTGCTTATCCCTTGATATGAGATGTAGTAAATTTATGCTTAAAATATGATAATTACTTACATCTCTTCTTTGCTATGAATATTGAAGGAAAAGAATGGCGCACAATTTGGCTAGAGGAGGGCGGCAGGTCTGTGGGTGTGATCGATCAAACACAACTGCCGCATCAGTTTAAAACAAAAACGCTTGGAACTTGCGCTGAAGCAGCAGCTGCCATCAGCACGATGGTGGTAAGAGGAGCTCCATTAATTGGAGTAACTGGTGCCTATGGGTTGATGTTGGCCCTACAGGAAGATCCCAGTGATAAGGCACTTTTATCTGCCTTTGAATTGCTTAATTCCACTCGCCCAACCGCCATTAATTTGCGTTGGGCCCTAGAGCGTGTGCGCAATCAGGTGGGCAAGCTTCCCCAACACCAACGGGCAGCTGCCGCTCAAGCTGAAGCCTCAGTAATTGCTGAAGAAGATGTGGCCATGTGTGAAGCGATTGGCAACCATGGCTTAGCGATCTTCCAGCAATTGGCAGCAGCTCGCCCCTTCGAACGCTTGGGCACGCCATTTCAAGTGTTAACTCACTGCAATGCTGGTTGGCTAGCAACAGTTGATTGGGGCACAGCTCTAGCTCCGATTTATAAAGCACATCGAGCGGGGATGGATATTCATGTTTGGGTTGATGAAACTCGGCCGCGAAATCAAGGTGCAGCTCTTACTGCTTTTGAATTAGCTAAGGAGGGGGTGCCACATACAGTGATTGTGGATAACGCCGGAGGCTATTTGATGCAGCATGGCGAGGTTGATGCTGTAATTGTTGGTACTGATCGCACCACCAGCAACGGTGATGTGTGTAACAAGATTGGAACCTATTTAAAAGCGCTAGCGGCTTTTGATAATAATGTTCCTTTTTATGTGGCTCTCCCCGCTTCCACAATTGACTGGACTATTGCTGATGGAATAGCAGAAATTCCAATAGAAGCGCGCTCAGCAATGGAGGTAACCCATATTCAAGGCGCAGCTTCTAATTCTGAAATAATTAATGTTCAACTAACGCCAACTGGCAGCAGGGGCTTTAATCCAGCTTTTGATGTAACACCGGCCCGCTTGGTAACAGCACTGATTACCGAAAAAGGAGTTACGGCTGCAAGTACAGCAGGATTGCAAGAGCTATACAAAAAAACTAAAATTAATTAGTGTTTTGGGGGTTCTTATTTAATTGGATATATGTTTTCTGTTTATTGCATTCTTAATGCTTGGCGGCAAATTTTTGGAATAGCTGCCTAATTCTGTACTTTATTAACCTTGACGAAATTGCATGTTTGCTTGTGTCTGCTACTGAGTTAGAATTGCGCCAAGAGCTTGTGGAAGCTGCAAGGCGCCTTAATCGTTCGGGGCTTAACCAGGGAACCTCAGGTAATTTGTCTGCCCGAATCTTGGGTGGTTTGCTGATCACCCCCAGTTCATTGCCCTATGAACAGATGCAGCCAGCTGATTTGGTGGCGATCGATTTCAGTGGCATGCCACTTGGAGAAGAAGCCCAGCAGCGCAGGCCTTCTTCTGAATGGCGGCTCCATGCCGATATTTTGGCAAAGCGTTCAGAGCTAATGGCTGTTGTGCACTGCCATTCGATCCATGCCACTGCTGTGGCTTGCCATGGCCGCAGCATTCCAAGTTTTCATTACATGGTTGTGATGGCTGGTGGAAGTTCCATCCGATGTGCTCCTTATGAAACTTTCGGCACTCAGCAGCTCAGCGAAGTAACACTAAAAGCACTTGAACAGCGCAGTGCCTGCCTCTTAGCTCATCACGGTCAGGTAACTGTTGGTTGCAGCTTGGATCAAGCTCTTGGTTTAGCGGTTGAGGTGGAAACTCTTGCTCATATGTTCCTGCAAGCCCTGCAGTTTGGAGAGCCGCCCGTTCTGGGGGAGGGGGAAATGGAAAGGGTGCGTGAGCAGATGGCAGGCCTGCACTACGGAGGGCGCAATTGGCAAAAAGATTAAACCCATTAAACCCACACAAAACGCAATAATCTGTTACATTCGGGTGGCGGTTATCCGCTCTTTTCCGTTTCGTTTACCCCCGTACTCATGCAAACCACAATTCAGCAGCGCTCCAGCGCTTCTGTATGGCAGCAATTCTGTGAGTGGGTCACCAGCACCGACAACCGCCTCTATGTGGGTTGGTTCGGTGTATTGATGATCCCCACCCTGCTTGCTGCTACTACCTGTTTCATTGTTGCTTTTATTGCAGCACCACCCGTTGATATCGACGGCATCCGTGAGCCAGTTGCTGGTTCATTGATCTATGGCAACAACATCATCTCCGGTGCTGTTGTTCCTTCTAGCAACGCTATTGGTCTTCACTTCTACCCAATCTGGGAAGCTGCCAGCCTCGACGAGTGGCTGTATAACGGCGGTCCTTTCCAACTGGTGATTTTCCACTTCCTGATCGGCATCTATGCCTATATGGGACGTGAGTGGGAACTGTCTTACCGCTTGGGAATGCGCCCTTGGATCTGTATTGCTTACAGCGCACCAGTTGCAGCTGCATCAGCAGTATTCCTTGTGTATCCATTCGGTCAGGGTTCTTTCTCTGATGCAATGCCCCTTGGTATTTCAGGAACCTTCAACTACATGTTGGTATTCCAAGCTGAGCACAACATTCTTATGCACCCCTTCCACATGCTCGGCGTAGCAGGTGTGTTTGGTGGCAGCTTGTTCTCTGCAATGCACGGTTCATTGGTTACCTCCAGCTTGGTGCGTGAAACCACCGAATCTGAGAGCCAGAACTACGGCTATAAGTTTGGCCAAGAAGAAGAGACCTACAACATCGTTGCAGCCCACGGCTACTTCGGTCGCTTGATCTTCCAATACGCATCTTTCAACAACAGCCGTAGCCTGCACTTCTTCTTAGCTGCATGGCCAGTAGTTGGCATCTGGTTCACCGCCCTTGGCGTGAGCACAATGGCCTTCAACTTGAACGGATTCAACTTCAACCAGTCGATTCTCGATGGCCAAGGCCGTGTAGTGAATACCTGGGCTGACATCTTGAACCGCGCTGGTTTGGGTATGGAAGTAATGCACGAGCGCAATGCTCACAACTTCCCACTCGATCTTGCAGCAGCTGAAAGCGCTCCAGTAGCACTAACCGCCCCTGCAATCGGTTGATCACTAACTAAGCAAATCGCTTAATTAGAGGAATAGAAATCGCCCCCGCTAACGCGGGGGCTTTTTAATGGTTTAGGCCTTGTTGGCAAGCAATGGTTTACGGCGATTAGGAAACAGCTCTTTGCAAAGTGGGCACACCATGCCATTGCAGCCGCGGGCGGTGCAAAATTCACGGCCATAGAAAATTATTTGGAGGTGCAATTTATTCCATGCCTCCCTTGGAAATAAACGCTTCAAATCGGTTTCAGTGCGTGCCACATTTTCACCATTACTGAGGCCCCAGCGTTGGGCTAAGCGGTGAATATGGGTATCCACTGGAAATGCCGGCACCCCAAAGGCTTGTGCCATCACCACACTGGCTGTTTTATGACCCACCCCAGGCAGGGCTTCAAGGGCAGTGAAGCTCTTGGGCACTTGGCCGCCGTGGCGTTCAATTAATAATTCAGCTAAGCGCTTCACATGTGCGGCTTTTGTGCGCGCTAAACCCAATTGACGTATATGCGTAAGAATTGTGGCCTCACTTAAAGCTGCCATAGCGGCAGGATTTGGACCATCTTTAAATAATGCAGGGGTAACTTCGTTTACTTTTTTATCTGTGCATTGGGCACTTAACAACACCGCAACAAGCAAAGTAAATGGATCGCTGTGATCAAGGGGCACAGGAACTTCTGGATAGTGCTGCTCCAGCCGCTGCATAACAAGGGCAGCACGTTCGCCTTTTCTCATCTTTTAGCCAACTACTCAACATCTCTAGCAAATATGGGGCCAACTAGGCTCATGGTCAGGTTTAAATAATTTATGGGCAGTAGTTTTGGTCAGTTATTTCGGATTTCCACCTTTGGTGAATCCCATGGTGGCGGAGTTGGGGTGATTGTGGATGGCTGTCCACCAAGATTACAACTGGATATCAAGGCGATCCAGGCTGATCTTGATCGCAGAAAACCGGGCCAAAGCAAAATCACAACCCCCCGCAAGGAGGAGGATCAAGTGGAAATCCTCAGTGGTGTGCTGGATGGCATCACCCTTGGCACCCCGATCGCCATGCTGGTGCGCAATAAAGATCAAAGGCCCCAGGATTACAAAGAAATGGAAGTGGCATTTCGCCCTTCCCACGCAGATGCCACCTACCAGGCCAAATATGGGATCCAAGCCCGCAGTGGAGGTGGTAGAGCCTCAGCGCGGGAAACGATTGGCCGCGTGGCAGCTGGTGCCATTGCCAAACAATTACTGGCAGAAGCTGCCGGCACTGAGGTGCTGGCTTGGGTAAAACGCATCCACAACCTAGAAGCAACTATTGATCCACTTCTGGCGAACCTAGAAACAGTGGAAAGCAACATTGTGCGCTGCCCTGATCCTGAGATGGCAGTTCAAATGATCGAACGCATCGAAGCGATTGGCCGTGAGGGTGATTCCTGCGGTGGTGTAATCGAATGCGTAGTGCGCCATGCCCCTTTAGGGCTTGGGATGCCAGTATTCGACAAGTTGGAAGCTGATCTTGCTAAGGCAGTGATGTCTTTACCAGCTACAAAAGGATTTGAGATTGGTTCCGGCTTTGCTGGCACTTTGATGAAAGGCAGCGAACACAACGATGCCTTTCTCGCAACAGGTGATGGCAGCCTCCATACAGCCACGAACAATTCAGGCGGCATTCAAGGGGGGATCAGCAACGGCGAGCCGATCCTCATCCGGGTGGCTTTTAAACCCACCGCCACAATCCGTAAAGAACAACAAACGATTACTGCCAGCGGCAATAGCACCACTATTTCAGCCAAAGGCAGACACGATCCATGCGTTTTGCCAAGGGCTGTACCGATGGTGGAAGCGATGGTGGCCCTTGTGCTGGCAGACCATTGGCTCCGCCAGCGAGGACAATGCGGTGAGTGGTGAAGCTAGCTCATGAGGCTGATGCCAGATCAGAAGCTGCGGGCTTTGCTGCAACGCGTTTTGTACGTGCTGCGGGCTTTTTAGCAGGGGGCTTACGGGTAGCAGTGCTCGGGCGCTGGGGCCGGGTGCGGTGGCTTAACACCAAAGCCCATTCAGCATCACTAAGACTGGCGGGTTTATTGCCGTAGGTATCCGCAACTTTTGCAGCCCTTTCGATATCGGCTACCAAATTTTGCCAAGAGGCGGCAAAACGCTTGTCACTTTGTGACTTTGCACCGCTTTCGATCAAAGTTTCAACCACTCCAGCGGTGGTTACTTTTTTACGGCGGCGGTTGAAAATTTCCTTTTGCAGTTGAGCAATTAAAGCAAGCCCCTTATCGCTGAGCTTGATGGTGATCTGTGCCATTGGAAAGAAAAAAATTCCTCTACTCCAGAAGTAGCACTTGATAGGCTTAATGGCAACTAAATATGGCGACGTCTCAGTTGTTGTTTGGCTTTGTTACTACGAACGGCGCGATGATTTCGGCATAACCAGGCCATAGGCAATCGCCAGCATCAAACAAACTGGAACCAAGTGCTACTGCTTGCACGCCGGCATCAAACCAGCTGGGCACGTCTTTTACAGCAATACCACCCGCTGCAATACAAAAGGGCAGCGGTCCCAGAGGGCCCTTTAGTTGACGCCAATAAGCAGGACCTAATGATGCGGCTGGAAAAAGCTTTACCAAACCGGAGGCAGAGGCAAGGGCAATGCCAAAGTGGTGTACTTCTGTGGGGCTAAACACCCCTGGCACCAAAGTAATACCAAGATCTGCTGCCGTAATTAGCAATTCAGCAGATGCAACGGGTGCCATTGCATAGCTAATACCAATTTTAGAAATCAAAGGAAGCTGATCTTGATTGCTTATGCCTGCAGCACCAAATCGCAATTGCGGCCATTGTTTCTGAAGATCTAAAAGCAATTCAGCCCACCAGGGAGCTGAATTCCAAGATAATTCCACGTGTATGAAGCCAGCCTCTGCAACTGCCGCCACCTGTATCTGAGCTTGTTTGCTGGAATTTGGGCGTAAAACAGCAAGTAATGGGCTATTAGTTAGAGATGCCTTTAAAGCAGCTGGATCAGCTTTAAACGTAGTTTGCAACCTCAACATCACGGAGCAGTAATAGTTCTTGTAGCTGTTCTGCATCAACGGTTTCTTGCTCAACCAAGAGATCAGCTAACTCATCAAGGACAGCGCGATTTGCTACAAGAACACCGGTGGCACGTTTGTAGGCAACCGCAACTAAATCTGAAACTTCAGCATCGATTGTGGCGGCGGTGTCTTCTGAGAAATCTCTTTCAGCGCCAATATCACGGCCAAGGAACATTCCACCTTGTGATCTACCAAGTGCGATCGGGCCAAGCTTATCGCTCATGCCAAAACGGGTAACCATTTGGCGTGCAACCCTGGCAACTTGCTGAAGATCATTAGAAGCTCCAGTTGTAACTTCATCTTCCCCATAAACAATTTCTTCTGCAACACGGCCGCCTAGGGCAACAGCCATTTGATTTTGCAAATAAGAACGTGAATAAAGCCCCGATTCCATCCTTTCTTCACTTGGGGTAAAGAAAGTGAGGCCGCCTGCATTACCACGGGGAATGATGCTGATTTTTTGAACCGAATCATAATCAGGCATCAGCGCTCCAACTAGAGCGTGGCCGGCTTCGTGATAAGCAACAAGGCGTTTGCGCCTTTCGCTCATAACACGATCTTTCTTTTCAGGGCCCGCCATTACCCGTTCAATCGCATCATTTACCTCATCCATTGATATTTCACTTAATTGACGGCGAGCTGCCATGATTGCAGCCTCATTTAATAGATTTGCTAGATCGGCACCAGTAAATCCAGGGGTGCGTCGGGCCACCCGGTCAAGGTCTACATCTTTGCTAAGGGTTTTACCTCTTGCATGAACACCGAGGATTTGAAGCCGGCCACTGTAATCAGGTCTGTCGACAACTACCTGGCGATCAAAACGGCCTGGACGCATTAAGGCTGAATCCAATACATCAGGGCGGTTTGTTGCAGCAACAATGATGATGCCTGTATTACCTTCAAAACCATCCATCTCTGTAAGTAGCTGGTTAAGAGTTTGCTCCCGCTCATCGTTGCCGCCACCGAGGCCTGCACCCCGCTGCCTACCAACTGCATCAATTTCATCGATAAAAACTATGCACGGGGCATTCTTTTTAGCTTGCTCAAAAAGATCTCTTACTCTGCTGGCACCAACACCAACAAACATCTCAACAAATTCAGAACCTGAAATTGAAAAGAAAGGTACTCCAGCTTCGCCTGCAACAGCCTTAGCAAGCAAGGTTTTACCTGTACCTGGAGGGCCAACTAATAAAACACCTTTTGGAATCTTTGCACCAACTGCTGTGAAACGGTCTGGATTTTTAAGGAAATCAACCACCTCTGTTAGCTCAAGTTTTGCGCCTTCAATTCCAGCTACATCATTAAAAGTAACTTGAGTTTGGGGTTCCATTTGTACCCTCGCTTTACTTTTACCGAAACTCATCGCTTGATTGCCGCCGCCGCCACCTTGGGCGCGACGTAAAAGAAAGAACAACCCACCAAGCAGCAATATTGGAAAGATCAAGCTGCTGGCAGCCTGCTGCCAGGCCGGAGTTTGGCGGGTGGGTTGAACAGCAATATCAACTTTATTGTCTGTGAGGATTTTGAGTAGATCTTTATCTGGTGCGAGGTTCACCTCAGCCCGGCGGCCATCGCTTTCCACCACAAGGGCAGTACCGCGATCAGGGGAGATCAACACTCTAGATATCTGATTTGCCTGTACTGCTTCTATAAAATCGCTATATCGCAGGCTCCTTGGAGCGTTAGCAGGGGCGGGTCTACCGCCCATAAAAGCGGTGCCGAGGGCGATCAAAACAACTACTAGTAATACGTATAAACCTGCATTACGCCAACCTTTCTTAGCTGCCATTTAGCCAACCTCATCAATGAAGGAATGTTAACCGATCCTGAGTTTCAGGGAGTGCGGAGCACTTCGACAACGCTGCGGAAGGCGAACCACTCGGGTATTTCCTCACCGCTACGCAACATCTGGCGGAATTGGGTGCCACTTAGTTTTTTCACAAGTAAACCGCTTGCCTCGGCATGCTCAGCGGTTACATAACCCTCCTCCTGGGTGTAAACAAGATTCAGGGAAGGCACTGTTTGCATTGCAAGTTCCGGAGCACAGGCCGTAGCAAAATCCTGAGCCTCGTAAGGGCTATAAAAATCTTCACCACTAATAGACGACTTACAGCCGGCCATATCGCGGCCGATGATGAAATGGGTGCAACCGTAATTGCGGCGAATAATCATGTGCTGCAATGCCTCCCGCGGGCCTGCCATATGCATTGCGTATGGCAGGTAAGCCCAACGGATGCGGGGGTTATCAACTTCAGCTGCGAGCTTCTCATAGGTTTGAAAACGCACAGTTCCGGGGATATCGTCTTCCTGAGTGGGTCCGCAGGTGGGATGAACAAGCACCACTGCAGCAGCGCTCACATTGCTGGCATGAAGCGCCCGTGTAAATAATTCGTAGTGAGCGCGATGAATGGGATTACGGCACTGAAAAGCCACCACGTCTTCGCCTGAAGGCAAAGATTGCCGCACCTGGGCTGGGGTTTTGCAGGGGAATACCCGCTTGGGCAACTCAAGGCCTTGCAGCGATCCGCCTATATAGCGATGTTTGCGTTCCATCGCGATCATTCGCACGGCTGGATGTTCGAGAGAGGTGGTGCCGTAGCAACCTTTTGCCTCGATTGTTTTATCGGGTAGCCATTGGTCTTGAACGGTTAAAACCGCAAGATTTTGCCCCTTATAGGTGAGCAGAACCCGATCACCAAGCTGCAAATCATCCCGATCAGTATCAAAAATAAGCGGCAACCCAAATAGATAGCCGGAACTGGTGCGATGAGTTGCCACCACGGAGTTGTAATTCTCCTGATGCATAAAGCCGCGTTCTGGAGAAAACCCCCCCACCACAAGAAGCTCTACATCACAGGCATTGCGATCGGAGCATTCAATGCTTGTGGTTACAGAAGCCAGCAGCTGAGCTTGCTGCTCGGTGGAAACCATCAGATCCACCAAGCTGCCGCCGTAGGGAGCGATAACAGAGTTCAAGCTTTCTCAAGGCGGCCATAAAGCTCACCGCTCACTTTTACATCAACCACCTTCTTTGTGCCCATATCTGTATCAGAGGGTTGAATCGCTGTAAATACTCCAGCAAATTCACCGGTTTGGGCATCAAGGCGAGTGATCGAGAAATTCATCGTGCCGGAGCCATCCACATAGCGCTTCACATTTTCTTTGCGCAGCTCTACGTCATCGCCAGCGGGCACTAAGCCCATGGCGCTGCTGTAGCCGGTGGTGAGACCACGACCTTTGGGATCAAGGAAATTACTGGTGCGATAGCTGGGGGTGCGGTATGGACCTTCGAAATCGGTGCTCGTTGAGAGATTTGCGCCCTCAGCGGTGGCATCAAGCAACTTGCTGGAGAAAGTGAATGGCACCTCTTCGCCGCCTGGCAGCAAAACAGTGATTGGCTGGAAATCAATGCCGCCTAACTCCTTAAAACGCAAGCCTGTTTCTTCAACTGTGAGATCGCCATAAACGGAATCAAGGCTGGAGGTGTAACGGGTGAGGATGCGCCCGTCTACAAATTGAGCTTCCTGACGTTTGTTCGCCGGCTCTCCCTTCACTGCCACCGTGCTGGGGTGAAAGCACATTTCCTTGAGCTGATAGCGGCTGCCTGCTTCGAGGCTGATGGTGCCGCGGGCTGATTCCGGCAAGGTGGCGCAATCATTTGCCAACCCTGTGTTGTGTATATCTTCGTAGGTGAGATCAGCTCGATCTATAGCTTTAGCGCCTCCACTGCAGGCGGTTAAAAGGGTCAAGCAAGCCGCCAGACAAAGGGCGATGGCTGCTTGAAACAATTTCCGCAGGCTGCGCATGGGATGCAAAGAAAGCATATGACCGATCGTACAACCGAAAACCACATGTGCCGGATAGGATGCCACGCCTTCATACATTTAGATGGCAACAGCCGAAGCCGACTGGAGCCAGCGCTTCTCAAAATGGAGCAAAGAGGCGGAAGCCCTTGCAAGCGAGGCTGAGGGCAATCCAATTGCCCTGCTGGCGGTATTAAGAGAGCTGGAGAAGCTGCACCGCAGCCTCCAAGACGGGCCATTGCGCAACAGCCTGCCTGCGGATAGGCGCCGTTTATTTGCCTTATTGCAATCGATCGAGCAAAGCGGTGGCTGGCCGTATATCCCAAGGCTTCAGATCCAAACCTTCCTCGAAATGCTTAATCCTCGAGATCAGAGCGAGGCCTAATGCCAGCCTTATTGCCAGCGTTATTGCCAGCCTTATTGCCAGCACTTATGCCAATTATCGAGTAATTGATGGGCAAGGTTCAATTTGCTGCAGGGGCCTAGCTGCTGGGGTTCCCCGCCCTGTTGCAACAACCAGCCTTGATTGTTGATCGCTCCAAATCCAGCCCCAGCTAAATCAATGGGATTTGCAAAGAGCAGATCGCAGCCTTTCTTCAGCAATTTTTGCTTTGCAATGGCTAACCCATTGCCGCTATGGGCGCAAAAGCCCATCAACACTTGACCCCGAGGGCGATTTGCAACCATTTCTTGCAACAAATCGGGCACCAGCTCCCAGGTATCGGGCTGTAGCAATTGATGTTGCATTTCAGCCTTACTAAGTTTTTCGCCATTGGTTTTACGTATGCGTTGATCTGCCACAGCAGCAGCCATCACAACCCCATCGGCCCAGGGTTGATGCTGGCTGAGTGAAAGCTGAAGTTGGGCTGCATTGATGAAGGGGAAACATTGCAAACCTTCCAACAGAGCAGGCTCCAGCTCTAAGGGGCCGTGTAGCAGTTTCACCTCAGCGCCGCGCCATTGGGCCGCAAGGGCAAGCATTACTCCCATCCTGCCGGTGGATGGATTCGAAAGATAACGGGCCGGATCAAGCTCTTCGCGGCTGGGGCCGGCAGTAATTAAGAGGCGCAAGCCTTTGAGATCTTGGGTGGCGCCACGAATTACAAGGGATTCAGCCGCCAGCAGCATCTGGGCCGGCTCCCGCATACGACCAGCGCCTCGGCGATCGCAAGCCAACAAACCATCGCCAGCCGGGGGCAGAGCCAATGTTTGAGGCTCATCTCGCAGCACTTGCCAATTGCGTTGCACTGCCGCGGCTTGCCACATGCTGGTGTTCATGGCAGCCGCTAATAAACGAGGGGCTTCAGCAGCCAAAAATATGGAAGCCACGAGGTTGTCTGCAAGGCCATGGGCCAAGCGGGCCATGCTGCTGGCGCTGAGGGGTACTAGTAATAAAAGTTCCGCCCATTCAGCTAATTCAATGTGCAGCGGCCTGGGCTGGCTTGCTAACCACTGATCGGCCTCAAGGTAGCAGTGATGCCGAGAAAGACTCGCCAAGGCTGCGGGGCTAACCAATTGGGCGGCGCTGGGGGTGAGTGCGCAGCGCACTAAAGCGCCACGTTGCACAAGGGCACTAACAAGTTGGGGCACCTTCACCGCTGCGATGCTGCCGCTAACGGCTAACAAGATTCGTTTGTTAGCCAGGGGATCAGCCGCAGCAGCCAGCATTGCTATTCCTCGTCGAACGGTTCCTGATCCACAAGATGCACGTAAGGGCGCGCCAAATCTGGGCGATGTATCGCCAGAGCTCGCATCAGATGCCAATCGGCGAGGCTATCGAAAGGATTGGGGTAGTCGTCTGCGTCTAATCGTTTAGCTAGAGCCGCCACTGAATCCTCAGTGTGGGCAGCCAACGTAGTTTCAGAAATTGCGACTGGTTCAGACATCGGTGGTAATTTCAAATCAATCCCTTGGGGAGTTAGCTCAGCTGGTAGAGCGCTGCGATCGCACCGCAGAGGTCAGGGGTTCGAATCCCCTATTCTCCACTTTTTATTGTATTAATTCAACCGCTAATGGCATTGAGGTGAGTTTTGGCCTTTCTGCCGAGTTTAATAACTAACTGGCTGGCAACTTTAATTGCGGTAACACCGTTATTGGAAACCGAACGGGAAATAATTATTCTTGCGCCGCTTCCGCCAATAAGTAGAGAAACCGGCTTAGTTAAATACACGCAGCGGCAAAAAACTGATGGGAAGGTAAGGCGATTGGGGCAACCGATGCCTGGTTTATTTTCTGGCCCGATAGATGCGCCGCAAGGGGAAGCGGGTGATTGGTTTAACGCAATGCCTTTTACCCTTGCAAAGACTCTGCTGGAGCGGGTTTGCCGCAAAAGCGGCTGAGGTTATCGCGGCGTCGGCCCCGCAATGGGGTACAAAGGGTCATTAATCAACAAACCTCAACGCATGTCGCAGTCCAAGCGCGAGCAGGTGGTGAGCCACCTTCGTTACATCCGCCAGGAACTGCGTGAAATGCACCAGGGGGTTATGGATGATGGCCTATTGCCAGAAGCTGGAGAGGTGCGGGGAGTAATGGCCCAGATGGAGGCGCTACTGGAACTTCTCGAAGGCAAAACAAGCCGCAAACCAAAAGAGGTTGATTCATAAGTTTATTTATTAATTCCACCAGATGTAGCGTAAGCGACTGCTCAACCCTCACATTTAGTGTATTAATAAATTGGCGAAGCAATTGGCCAGGTGATGGGGATCACTAGCTTGCTTCGTCTGTTATTTGATTTTTAGGAAACAGTGCAAAACACTCGTTTACATATTTTTGGTGGAAAAGCGCTGCTACAGCTTGAAAGCTGGACTCAAAACCCCTGGAGAAGGGCATCGTTACTAGCAATTATTTTTTTTGGTGGTTTCAGCATCGGAGCAAGTGTGGGTGCTCTTGCCGGTGCAATGAGTTTTTTAGATCCCCTTGCAGCCTTTTTATTTGTAGTGCTTGCTGAACTAGCGATTCGTGCGCGTAAACCATTACTGCTTAAAGGCGGAGATAAATTACTGCTTGGATTACTGGATATGGCCCGGATGGGGCTGGTTTACGGGCTGCTTTTAGAAGGCTTTAAAGCCAGCGTGTGAGCACTAAACCGGCATTTAACAAAACAAAGGCATACCTTTTAGATAGATCCTCTCTACTGCGCTAATGACTTCCACTAAAGAGCGATTTTTCCTTGAACTTGAGCCGCCAACGGAAGAACTACGCGATAAGCCCCATGTGGTGATCGTGGGGGGGGGCTTTGCAGGCGTAAAGGCTTGCAAAGCATTTAAAGGGGCAGATGTGCGCGTAACCCTGATTGATAAACGCAATTTTAATCTGTTTCAACCTTTGCTTTATCAAGTGGCCACCGGGCTGGTTGGCGCTAGCGACGTGGCAACCCCTTTGCGCTTACTGGTGGGAGCCCAACGCAATGTGCAGGTGTTATTGGGAGAAGTGAGCGATATCCAAGCCGATGCCAAGGAAATTATTTTTAATGGCAAATCCTTCAGCTACGACTATCTGATCCTGGCGGCGGGATCGGGCAGCACCTATTTCGGCCATGAGGATTGGCGCAGCATCGCACCGCCGATGAAAATCCTTGAGCACGCAGCAGAAATACGGCGGCGCCTGCTGATGGCCCTTGAGCAAGCAGAACAAACAACAAATACAAAAGAAAGAGAATTTCTACAAACCGTTGTGATCGTTGGCGGAGGCCCTGCAGGTTGCGAGTTGGCAGGTGCTGTATCTGAGCTAATGCGTAATGCGATGGCGAAAGATTTCAAACAGGTTGATATCAGCCGCACCCGCATCGTGCTGGTGGATCCAGGCGATCGGGTATTGCGGGCAATGGATCCATTGCTTTCAGAAGCAGCTGGCAAGCATTTGAAAGCGGTGGGGGTGGAATTTTTATTCCAAGGCAGGGTGCAATCGATCGTGCCTGGGGAAGTGCTGGTGGGCACTCCCAATGGTGATGTGCGAATCAAGGCCGCAAACGTTTTTTGGACAGCTGGAGTGAGGGCATCGCATTTGGGTAAAACCCTCGCAGCTTCCACCGGTTGTGAGGTGGATCGGGGCGGCAGGGTGGTGGTGGATGCTGATTTTTCAATCCCAAACCATCCCGAAATACGAGTGGTGGGTGATCTATGCAGCTACAGCCATACAAACGACGGCAAACCACTGCCCGGCATGGCGGGGCCAGCAACGCAAATGGGTGGCTGGGTAGCAAAAGATATCCAAGCGAAATTACAAAATCGTGTAATGAAACCCTTCTCCTTTTTTGATTTCGGCACCATGGCGGTGCTGGGTCGCGTAAGCGCTGTTGCTGATTTACGCGGTTTAAAGCTGGTGGGCAGCCCTGGCTGGGGCCTATGGGCCGCTGCTCACTTGGCATTTATGCCAGATGATGAAAATCGCGTATCGCTACTTATTAAGTGGCTCTGGGCTGTTGTTACCCAACAGCGAGGTGATCTTTTAATTACTGGTATGCCGAGTCAACACGTGGGCCTTGAAGGGAGTGGCTCGCCATTTCCAATGGGTATTGCGGGGGAAACATCAATATCTGATATGGATTTAACAATGAAAAATGCAATAGATAATTTCCGCGGCAATAACGCTTAAAGATCAACGCTTAAAGATCATGGCTAGCAGCCATTAAATAAAGCAGGGCCATCCGCACGGGAATACCATTTCGCACCTGTTCATCAATTAAACTGATATTTATATCTTCTACTAATTCACCACTTAATTCCACCCCACGATTTACTGGCCCAGGGTGCAGCAGTGGCACTTTTTTACCACAAACTTCCAAACGTTTATGGGTAATACCAAAACTGCGGTGATATGCATCAAGGCTTGTGATTTGATTTTCGCGCATACGTTCCTTTTGTAAACGCAACGCCATCACTGCATCAGCCCCCTCTAGAGCTTTATCGAGATTGCGTTCAATCTGCACAGCACCACGAATTGCCACTGGGTCGTGGGTTACACCGGAGGGGGGGGCTGCAACAAATTCGCTAAATGCATCTGGTAACAACGTGGCAGGGGCGCATAACACCACATCAGCACCACAAGCGGTGAGCGCCCAAAGATTGGAACGGGCAACACGGGAATGGAGCACATCTCCAACGATCACGATGCGCTTTCCTTGTAAAGCTGCAGGGGTTGGAGCTTCCGGCGCGAAATAACGGGCAAGGCTAAATAGATCAAGCAAT
The DNA here is from genome assembly GCF_982614295.1 of Synechococcus sp. NCBI lineage: Bacteria > Bacillati > Cyanobacteriota > Cyanophyceae > Synechococcales > Synechococcaceae > Synechococcus > Synechococcus sp. Next base: position 4,517 of record NZ_CEXBMR010000026.1, on the reverse strand, counting down.
GCCTGGCTTGGGTGACTATGTAAACCATCGCCGCCATTAAGCACTGCCACCTTTTCACCGGCTTGATCTAGGTCGCGCGCAAGGGCAGCTGGCACACCGGCGCAGCTGTGGCGTACCACCAACACATCAGACCCCATCGCTACATAGGTGCGGGCGGTATCAAGCAAACTTTCGCCTTTGCTTAAAGCGCTTGTGGCAGGAGCAAAACTTTGAACATCAGCCGAAAGGCGACGGGCTGCCAGTTCAAAACTGCTGCGGGTGCGGGTGCTGGGTTCAAAAAATAATGTTGTTACTAAACGACCCTGCAAGGCCGGTAAGCGCCTGGGGCCAGCCATCGGCAGGGAACGAAAGCGTTGGGCCAGGCTTAGCACTGTGGCGTAGTTATCAAGCGAAAAAACCGCTAGATCCAGCACATGGCGATGGTTCCAGCTGCTCAAAACCACATATTGCAAACAAAACCAAGTTAAAGGGGCAGACGCAAATAGCTAGGGGAACGCTTTGCCGATATTGCACAAGCCAAGCAGGAGAGCCATCAACCCTGGGCTTTGGAGCAAGAGCATCGCCAAAGTGCCGGCCTCTCTAGTTGATGTGAATGTGTGGCTGGCGACTAACACTTTTATTGCCACCTAGATACCAACGCCAAGGTAATTCCTTCCCTTGACTGATGCCAATGCGGGGAGTTTGCACCAAATTAGTGGGCGTAATTATTCCCAACTCTGGCAACATTGGCGCTAACCACAAACCAGATTCCTGGTTTGCCGGCAGGCCATTATGGGATCGATCAATGCCAAAACATCGCGCCAAAAGTGCAGGCCCGGCTGCCAGCCGCGGCGGCCCATCGGGCAGGGCAACAGCGCGCAGCAACACACCATTGGCCCAGTTATCGCGATCAGTAACCACATTCACGCAGTGGTGAATGCCATAGCTCACATACACATAGAAACGCCCAGGCTCACCAAACAGGGTTTCGTTGCTGGGGCTGCGGCGGCGGTAGCCGTGGCAGGCGGGCTCGCTCTGGCAATACGCCTCCGTTTCCATAATCACGCCCCACAGCAGCTCGCCATCCGCTTGGCGTTTCACCAGCAGGCAGCCGATGAGCTCGGGGGCAACCTGCTCGGCGGGGCGGGCGAAGAAGGCTTGGGGGAGGTGCTGGGAGGGCGTGGTGGCTATGGGATTGGATTGGCGAGGAAACAAAAATGAATTATTGCGATTTAAAGTTAAAGCTTGAGAAACAACAAGCCATTTATAAGTGTGATCTAATTATATTTGCCTGCTCATATAGATGCTCAACTAATGTTATGAAGGCACTCACTAAATTAATACTTTTTACCTGATCTGAAGTCGTATTCTTCTTCCTTGAGGTCTCGGGAGCTGCATGTTGATTGAGCATAGTGGACAAGGGATTTGAAGCCTGCGGGTATCAATCCTGGGCAATAGGTTCCCACTTCATCTGCTTGTGGACAACAGAAAACACCCTTCCAGCGATTGATAAAACGACCTCGAATTTCATCAAAAAAATTGAATCCATTCATAGCAATAAATTCAAGTATTTGCTGCGGACCTGGCAGCACCGCCAGCTGATCCCTAAATTGTGAATCTACACGGCATTTGTCGATAAATCGATGTAACTCAGATTTACTCATTAAAGTTTAAATGGCTTGGGCTTTTCTACTTCCATTCCATTTTATGAACCAGCTAAGACTCAAATCGTTATACAAGCACTAAAAAATCCCAATCTCACGGGAGCCAATGGCCACTTCTCTTCGGCAGGAGAAATAAGCCCTGCAGCAGCGCCACCTCAACAGAAAGCCAAGATAGCAAAATAATAATTGCGATTAAACTCGCCAAATTAACGGTTCAAGAAAGATTCATAATAGAATAGAAATACTTTTTCTAAAACATAGCTTAAAATGATCGCAACTATGCAAATAGCAAAGAAGCATATTCTAATCACTGGTGCTAACTCTGGCATTGGCCTATAAGCTGCGCCTCTACTGCAGCGCACAGGCCATCAATTAACAATGCCCTGCCGAAATAGCGAAACAGCGGTAATGGGTTAACTACTGGGATTAATTTCTCCTACGACCAAGCATTTGAAACAAGTGCTTCAGGTGATCTTAAATATCGTTTTGGCGCTAATGGTTACGGTACAAAGTCTGCTAAGAAAGAATGGAAAACTCCTGTTATGCAAGCACTCACAGAAAGCGTGAAACACAGGGGCTTTTTAATTCTTCAATAACTCCGAAATACATAGGTAAAAATTAGCTGGGCTGTAAGCACTGATGCCGGCCAAAGGATCTTTAATTTTATAACCAGAGCATGGAATTAAACAGGGCGTTCCAGGCGCTGCAGGCGCAGTTCACTCACCGAAGCGATGGCCTCGAAGTCGGTGTCAAAGCTCACAAGAAGAGCGTTGTGATGCAGGGCCACAGCAGCAACCAGCAGATCGATGCTGAACACAGTGCGGCCGATCTGGCGACAGGCTTGGCCCAAGCCGATCGCCCGCTGCCACAAATCAGCCGGGGTGGTGAGTTTAGGCAAAGTTGCAAACTGGGCCTCTAGCTGACGAATCTCATCTGGCCGGGCTGATCGCAACAGCTCAAAACGCACTGGTTCAGCCAGGTGGGCCTGGGGATTAAGCACAAAGGGGGCGATGAACTTCTTGAGAGGGGCCGGGCTACGAGCACGGGTGAAGTCAACCCAGAGGCTGGAGTCGAGCAGCATGATCATTCGGCTAGCTGCTGTGCTCGCTGTCGGTCGCACTCCCGGTCGTTTTCAAAACCCTCCAACTCCACCCCCCACTCGCCGCTAATGAAGCGCTGAGCAATTTGGGCGCGATGTCTCTGCTGCAAAGCTTGTTCCATCAGGCGGCGAATTGCAGGTCCCTTCTTACTCTCACCAGTGAAATCAAGAATTTCAGCCATCTCATTTTCTGAAAGCTCAACAGTTACTTTCATAATTTAGGGCTCCAAAATCGCATTTCTAGCAAAGCATAAAACTTGTCGTCAAAAGTGTTGAGCACTCAAATCCCAGCAGCAACCTGCTCAGCAGGGCGAGCGAAAAAGCTCTGGGGGAGGTGCTGGGAGGGCGTGGTGGCCATGGAAGTGGCTTTGAGGTGAAGTCGCTGATGCCATCTTGCTGCCAACCCAATAACTGACCTAAAAACCCAGATGCCGCTGCACTTTGTGGTGCTCTGGGGACTAGCTTCTATAGAAGGAAAGTTTTCATAGTTTCCACTAACTACAGATATACTATTTTGCTCGTTAGTGATTAACAACTTTTCGCTTAATTCGGGCAGCGGAATATCACTTGCCAGATTAAAACCAAATGCTTGATATTGGAAATTTAGAGTGCTCAAGCTTAAATACTCCTGGATTGGGGGTTACTAAGATTTTTTCGTATGCGCCAGGCATCTAATTGATTCTTGAAATTCATCACAAGTTCACTAAGATAGCCAAGCCCCAAAAAGAAAAATGCAAAAACAAAGATTGGCTCTAGTTTCCAACCCTGAAAAAATAGAATCCCAGCAATTAGCGGCAGGCCAAATAAACGGGCAAAAAGGTGGATAAATTGCAGAATAGTTGCAAATATAATTGCAGCTGTTCTTTCTTTACGGCAACCAATCAGAAAGCGGATCTGCATAACAGCTGCCACCGCAACAGGAAGCCAAATCAGATAAATAATAATTCCGATTAAACTCGCCAAATTAACGGTTCCGAAAAGATTCATAATAGAATAAAAATACATTTCTCAAGCATAGCCTAAAATGATTGCAACTACACAAATAGCAAAGAAGCATATTCTAATCACTGGCGCTAGTTCTGGCATTGGCCTAGAAGCTGCGCTTCTACTACAGCGCGCAGGCCATCACCTAACAATGCCCTGCCGAAATAGCGAAACAGCAGCAAAAATAAATCAACGTTTTGGAAACTCAGATAATATTCAAACACCCATCTGCGATCTAGCTGATTTAACTAGCGTTGCAAGTTGCGCTAAAGAGCTATTAATTAAGGGGGACCCTATCGATACTTTAGTGCTTAATGCCGGCCTGCAATACAGCGGCAGTAAGCAGCCGCAATGGTCTAAGCAAGGATTTGAACTCACAATTGCAGTTAATCACCTAGCCCATCAAGCACTCCTCGAGCAACTATTACCGCTGCTGCTATTAAGCAAAAGCCCCCGTTTAATAATTACTGCTTCTGAAGTTCATGATCCCAAAAGCCCAGGGGGCAAAGTTGGCGCACCAGCTGGGCTAGCAGATCTAAATGGTTTACAACAAGGGGCCGCCGCACTAATGCTTGATGGTAGAAATATCTTCAACGCAGAAAAAGCCTATAAAGATAGTAAACTTTGCAACTTATTAATGGCTCAATATATCTCGAAGACCCTAGCCAGCAGTTCAACGCCAATAACCGTAATAGCATGGAGCCCTGGCCTGGTAATCCCACGCACTAATGAAGGATTTTTTCGCTATAGCCGTAAACAAAATCCTATTGGTCAAACCATATTTGCATTTA
>NZ_CEXBMR010000025.1:18916-24444 GCF_982614295.1 Synechococcus sp. | reverse complement strand
GCAAAGAACTACTTCCGGAGTAATGATAATTCAGATGGCATCATCCTTGATTTTTCAGCACTGAAAATAGAAGAGAAGATTACTGCTGATATTGTTATCGGTCGAGACGCTTCTTACAAACCTACTGTTGGTTTCTACCATGTTAAAGATGATCTTGGGACCATCACAATTGATGGCATCGATTACACACCAAGCCATAGTGACTATGCAAGCTTGGCTATAAGTAGCAGCAATCTGTTTGATGAGCTCACTGGCCTGAATGCAAATTTAGGCTTCGCCGAGTACCGGCAAGCGATTGAGTTTGATCGCACTGGAAAGCTGGCTCCATTTGCATTAGTCAACGATAATATATTTTTCAGCTTTGCAGACGCTAATATTGACAATATCAATCACTTTTATATACACGGTGCTAACATTATTGGCCTTGAAGATATGCTTTATGGCGGCGATACAGACTTCGACGACACACTTTTAGGATTCAAGTTTGAATCACGAGTAATTCCATCTGTTTAGTCCCGCCCCATGGTTCCTTCGGCCGGCTTCATCGGTCCAAACGCCCACTAAACAAAGCCAGCGATATTGGGAGAGGATTTATCAATAGGGAAAAGTTCTCCGCTGTGGCGGCGAATTCAAGCAACCCAGCTTCAAGGGGGATTTCCGTTTCTAACCCCCTCATTCTTGTCAGCGATTTGTCAACTGCCGCTTATATGGGTGTGTAGGGCAACCTTGAGATCCCTTGCGGTAACTACTTTAAAGGGCCCTTCCAGGCCCAATGAGTTATTTGGTTGATAAGGCTAACTTCACCCCATCTCCCCTAAGGGTCAGGCGGCCACGGGGGCGGCTTGACGGGAGAAACGAACGATGTTGTTCGCTGTTACGGTTTTGCTCTCACCGAGCAGGCTTCAGTCATCCGCCTGATGCCCCGTCGAGACCATTGCAGCCCCTTGAAGCAAAGGGGAATGGAGCTGAGCGGAATCGAACCGCTGTCCGAAGCACTGGTGTGGATCACCTAGTTCGATCGAAATCGAACCTCATCATTGTGGCAGGAGTTGGGCTCAGTGGTTATGTCTGCACCTAATGCACCCAACTACAGCGTTGTGGCGGTAGTTGCCCCCGGCCTTGAAGCGCCAGCGGCTGAAGAGCTGAGCAGGCTCGGTTGCACAGCCGTTAGGCCTTTGCGGCGTGCGGTGCAATTTCAAACAGATCAACTTGGTTTCTATCGCTTGCATCTGCAAGCCCGCTTACCTTTTCGCTTTTTACGCCACCTTGGCAGTTTTCCCTGCAGCAGCCGCGAGCAGCTATATCAGGGGGTGCAGGCAGTAGCTGATTGGCAGCAGTGGTTGCCCCCCACTACAACTTTTCGAGTGGAAACAAGCGGTAGTGCGCCGGGCCTAACCCATAGCCATTACTGCGCCTTGGAAGTGAAAAATGCCTTGGTGGATTGGCAGCGTGAGCGCTGGGGCGAACGTTCCAGCATCGAACTAGAAAACCCAAACCTTGTTTTACATCTACACCTTGGTGCCACAGAAGCCAGCCTCTATTTAGATGGCAGTGGCGAAAGTTTGCATCGCCGCGGTTATCGGCCCGCCATGGGATTAGCTCCTTTAAAAGAAAATCTGGCGGCTGGTTTGATTGCTCTCACCGGCTGGGATGGTTCGCTGCCCCTAGTGGATCCCCTTTGCGGTTCGGGAACCCTGTTGATTGAGGCGGCTGCCATGGCCCTCGCTCGCTCGCCAGGGGTGGGGCAAGGGCGCTTTTTTGCTTTGCAGCGCTGGCCTGATTTTGATCCAGGGCTATGGAGCGCTGAGCTGGAGGCAGCCACTGGTTTGGCCCGCGATGGGCTCAGTGATGGTCGCCCGCTTGCCCCCATCTATGGCATTGAGCGTGATCATGAGGTGTTCGAGCAAGCTTGCACTAATGCAGCAGCTGCAGGAGTGGCGCCGTGGCTGCAATTACAACAAGGGGATTTTCGCGACTTTCAACCCCCCAATCAGCCTGGCGTTTTGGTGTGCAATCCCCCCTATGGCGTGCGTTTAGGAAAGGATGAAAATCTGGAACAACTATTTTTTGATCTGGGCCAAATGTTGAAGCAGCGTTGCAGTGGCTGGCAGCTGTGGTTGTTAAGTGGAAATCCAGCCAGCACGGCGCCAATGCGCTTAAAAGCCAGCCGCCGCATACCTATTAGTAATGGCGGTATCGATTGCCGCTGGTTGCACTACGAAATCCGCTAACGCCCCAAAAGGGTGCGGGTGGTGCGGGTTATGCCAGCAGTGGTTTGGGGCAGATAGGGCCCCTTCAGTAGTTGTCCGCCAATGCGCAGAAGCAAGCCAGCCAGCAGCAGATCAGCTGCCCCAATGATTAAAAAGGCGGCTAACCAGGAAAGTTTCCAGCTCTGCACAAGCCATAAAGCCAGAGCGCCATGGCCCACCAAAAGTGCACCGCTCAGCAGCACTAAAGCCGTAGTAATAACGAGCCCTCCCACGATCAGGCGGCGTTTTTCGCGATCTGCCTCCTGCAGGGCAATACGCACATGTAGATCAAAAACCGATGTAACTAAAGAAGCAAATTTTGAGCTGGTGCTGCGGGGGGTGGAACTGGCCATACCCCTAGCGCCTGCGGCTGCTTAAAAGCAGGCCGGCAAGAAGACCAACACCTGCCGCAATGCCAAGGGCTAATAAAGGCCTTTCCCGCACAGGTTGTTCAAGCTTTGGCCGCAAGTTGGCATTTAGATCATCCAGCAGCTGCTCCAACTGTTCTTCCAGTGGTTGCAAACTGTCGCCAATACGACGTCCCTGCTCCCCTGCCACCTCCATAAATTCCAAAAGTTGTGCCTGGATAACGCTGGCGGTGCGTCCGGTTTGGTCTGAAATCAGCAACACCACCTCATCAAAACTGCCACGAGTGTTAGCAAGGGTGTCGTGGGTGAGCTGCGGCCATTGTTTTTGAATCGCTGGTAGCAATTCAGCAAACCGTTCCCGAAAAAGTTCTCCCACTTGGCCTACAGCAGTTACTGGGTTGGAACTGTCCATATCAATTCGCAATTGTTAAAAGCAACCTATCTGGCTTGGCGCCACTTGGCAGCATTGGCTGGTTCCCCTTGTGCAGTTGAAGAGATTTGCTAGCGTAAATCTAATTCTGTTTCGGGGCAAAGCCGCCGCTGTCCTGTTGGTATATATCAATCAGGTAAGCCTCACTCATTTTAAATCTTTTGGCGGTTCGGTAACCATTCCGCTTGATACCGGTTTCACTGTTGTAACAGGGCCGAATGGATCGGGAAAGAGCAATATTTTAGATGGAATTCTTTTTTGTCTTGGCCTAGCAAATAGCCGTGGTATGCGGGCAGAACGGCTGCCGGATTTGATAAACAACGGCGTAATACGTGAAGGCAAAGCGGCAGAAGCGTCTGTTTCTGTGCGCTTTGATCTACAGGATTGGCAGCCGGATGAAGCGGAAGCAGGCCTTGAGCCCCCTAGTGAGGGCCCTTGGATTAAGCCAGGCCAAAAGGAATGGAGTGTTACTCGTCGCTTGCGGGTGGCAGCCGGCGGTACATACAGCAGTAGTTACAGCGCCGATGGTGTGAGTTGCAACCTGCAGCAACTGCAAACCCAGCTGCGGCGTTTACGGGTGGATCCCGATGGCAGCAACGTAGTGATGCAGGGGGATGTAACCCGAATTGTGTCGATGGGTGCAAAAGATCGCCGCGGCATAATCGACGAACTGGCAGGTGTTGCCCTCTTTGATAGCCGCATCGATCAGGCCCGCGGCAAGCTTGAAGAGGTGCAGGAGCGGGAAGAGCGTTGCCGCATTGTTGAAGGTGAACTTCAAGCCTCCCGCAACCGCCTTGAGCGGGATTGCCAAAGGGCCCGTTTATACCAAGAACTGCGCCTTAAGTTGCAACTTGGCAGGCAGCAAGAACAGGTGCTGCAGGTGGAGCATTCCCGCCTTCAATTGCAGAAGCTCGAGCAGCAACATTGCCAAATACAACAATCTGAGATTCAAGAGCGGGATGCAATTCAGGCGGGAGAAATAGAAATTGCAGCTGCGGCAACAGGCCTCGAAAAATTGCAACTGGAGGTGAAATCCCTCGGCGAAGATCAACTATTGGCGGTGCAAGGCCAACTAGCTGAATTAGATGCCGCTGGCAGGGAAAGGCAACGGCGTGTTGAGAGGCATCAACAGGAATCCAGCCAGATTCAGCAGCAACGCCATCAATTGCTGCAAGAGCGTGGGGGATTGCTGGATCAAAAGCGCCAGCTGGAAGCTGCTGATCAAGGCCAAGAACGCCTGCAAGCTCAGGCCGATTGTCTTAATGCTGAGGCGGCGGTAGAACTTTCCCGGCGCCGTTTGGGGGAGGTGGCGGGTAGATCCGGCAGTTGGCTAGAGGAGCAGCAGCAGCTCAGCCGCCGCCGCCAAGAGCTGCTGGCTGAGTTAACCCCGCTGCAATCTGAGCAGTTGCAGCTGGACGAACGTTGCCGCCAAGATCGAGAAAGATTGCTTGAACAAGAGCAGCAACTCGGGCAGGAACGCCAAGGTAGTGATGTTGCAAAACAACAACTTGAGTTGCTGCAACAACAACTTGAGCAGCTTTTGCAAGAAGCACACAAACAACGCAACAGCACCCAAAGCCTCGCTGAAGCCCTTTCCCTGCAGCAACGCACCCGCCAGCGATTGGAACAGGAACAACAGCAACTTGAGCGGGAGATCGCTCGCCAAGACAGTCGCCGCGAAACCCTGCAAGAAAGCCGCGGCACCGGCGCCCTACGGGTGCTATTGGAAGCTGGTCTGGAGGGCATCCACGGTTCTGTCGCTCAGCTGGGTGAGGTGGAAGAGCAATTTCGCCTCGCCCTTGAGGTGGCCGCGGGTGGCCGCCTGAGCCAGGTTGTCGTATCAGACGATCGCATCGCTGCCCGGGCAATTGAACTGCTCAAACAAAAACGAGCCGGCAGGCTTACGTTTCTACCTTTAAACAAAATTCGTAGTAATTCCAATTCGAGTTTTAGTTCCAGTGCCCTTGAGAGGGGAAACCCGATCGCTACAAGTGCGGGTTGCGTTGGCAGAGCCCTCGAGTTGCTGCGTTTTGAACCTGTTTACAGCGAGGTGTTTCGCTACGTATTTGGTGAAACGCTTGTTTACAAAGACCTGGAATCAGCCCGCCGCGAGTTAGGCCGCAGCCGCATCGTTACGCTCGAAGGTGAACTGCTTGAACGCAGTGGTGCAATCACCGGCGGCAGCCAGCAGCAGCGCAGTGGCGGCCTCAGTTTTGGACGTGCAAGTGAAGGGGATGAAGCGGAACCATTGCGCCGCCGTTTGCTTGAGCTTGGCGAAACCCTGTTGGCATCAAGGCGGAAGGAGCAGGAGTTAACGGCAAACCTTGAATTGCTGCATACCTCCCTCGCTAATCAACGCTCCCAACAGGCGGCCTTGGAGGCGGAATTGGCGGCAGCGAAAAGATCCCATGGTCCCCAATTGAGCCGCGAAAATCAGCTGCAACAACGCCTATTGCAATTGCGCTCCGCAATTAATAAAGA
>NZ_CEXBMR010000025.1:8220-18816 GCF_982614295.1 Synechococcus sp. | reverse complement strand
CAACTTGAAAACGAGGCAGATCCCTTGGAGGGAGGCCTCACCCTGGTGGCCCATCCCAAAGGCAAAGAGGTGAGGCGCTTGGCTTCTATGTCTGGGGGTGAAAAATCTCTCACGGCCCTAAGTTTTTTGTTCGCGCTGCAGCGGTTTCGCCCCTCCCCTTTCTATGCACTCGATGAAGTGGACAGTTTTCTTGATGGTGTGAACGTGGAAAGGCTCGCCAGCTTGATCTCCACCCAAGCAGATGCAGCCCAGTTCCTAGTGGTGAGTCATCGCCGCCCAATGATTGCCGCCAGCACTCGCACAATCGGAGTAACCCAAGCCCGCGGCGCCCATACCCAAGTGGTGGGTTTACCCTCTGCAGCCTGATGGCCAATCCTGCGCCACAATGACTCGATTATCAATAGAGCCCTTGCAGGCGCCGCCACCCTCCGATTCCAATCCTGTTCCATCAGATCGCCTCTGGTTGCGATCTGAATTGATGGGCACCCAAGTGATCACCCGCGACACCGGCCGCCGCCTAGGTGTTGTGGGTGAAGTGATGGTTGATATTGATCGCCGCGAGGTGGTCGCCCTTGGTTTGCGCGATAACCCGCTTACCAGATTTCTGCCGGGGCTACCCCGTTGGATGCCCCTCGAGCAAATTCGCCAGGTGGGCGATGTGATCTTGGTGGATTCGGTTGATTCTCTTTCGGAAAAGTTCAATCCCGAACGCTTTAGCAGGGTTATTAATTCGCAGGTTATATCTGAATCTGGAGAACAATTAGGCCGCGTATTGGGATTTAGCTTTGATATCGAAACTGGCGAACTCACCACCTTGGTGATGGGGGCCGTAGGGGTGCCGCTGCTGGGGGAGGGAATCCTTAGTACCTGGGAACTAACCGTTGAAGAAATTGTAAGTTCTGGCCCTGATCGAATAATTGTTTATGAAGGTGCAGAAGAAAAGTTAAAGCAATTAAGTAGTGGATTGCTAGAAAAACTCGGTATCGGTGGTGGCAACTTAGAGCGGGAGGAGAGGGAGCGCTATCGCCTTAATATGGTGCCGGTGGAAAACCAATTGCCTGCGGCCCAGATAACTGAACAGGAGCAGCTGCGCCTTCAAGCAAATAAATCTGAACGCTTTGCTCCATCTGCATCAAGCGAAGAGCGTATCGAATACGGTTCAAGCCAAAAAATAAACCGCAATTATGAGCAAAAAAATAGCCAAGGATCAAGCTCAAATTATGATCCTGATTACGAATATGTGGAATTAGAACAACGGGCGCAGCGTCGGGAGCAGCTGCAGCAGCGCAGATATTTAGATGAAGATGTTGCCGAACAGAATTCAAATCGAAATTACGACAAATATAATAAATTCAACGACTATGAGACTAGAAGACAGCCCCTAGATGTTGATGTTGAACCCGTTGAGATCAGACGCGAAACTTTAGAATCCATATCCGATCCGATAGACGACGATCCCTGGGCTTAAGGTCTACATTTTCTGAAACTTTAAGGATGCAGAATTCACGCAATAACGTTCACCCGTTGGAGCAGGGCCATCTTTAAAAACATGGCCTAAATGTGCATCGCAGTTTGCACATCGAATTTCAGTGCGTTGCATGCCGTGGCTTTGATCTGTATGAATGCTAATCGCAGTTGGATTAACCCCTTGCCAGAAACTTGGCCAGCCGGTACCTGATTCAAATTTTGCATCAGATTTAAAAAGTTCTTTATCGCAGCAGATGCAACGGTATATTCCATTCTCTTTGTTATTCCAATACACACCTGAAAAGGCCCTTTCAGTTCCCCCTTCTCTAGCTACTTGATACTGCTCAGCTGTGAGCTTTGTTTTCCATTCCTCTTGGCTCAATTGCATGGCCTATCAAATCGCAAAGGTTTGTTTCTCTAATTTAAGCAATTGTTTTGTAATTTGTGGGTAGTAATTCATCTACCAACCCCGCCAGCTGCGCCACCGCCCCTGGTTTCCCCCTTAAACGCCTCAGCTCCTCAGCCATTGCCTCGAGGCGTTCAGGGTTTTCTAGCCATTGGGCGGCTTCTGCTCCAATCTCTTCTGGAGTAATCGTGCCTACCCGTTCTGGCACTACTAAGCGGCCGGCGCTGATATTTGGCCAGGCAAGGAAGCCTCTATTTCGCATACGCCATGCCGTGAGGGCTATTCCCAGTAACCATCGCAACAGTGGCAAGCGCGCCAATAAACCAAGCCAACCATCCCACGCCTGCATCACGTGTAGGTGTTGAGTTGGAACCAGCACAAGCATTGGCACGCCCAAGGCGCCTAGCTCAGCGGTGTTCGCTCCAACAGTTGTTAAAGCGAGAGTGCATTGGCTTAGGAAATTGTGGGCCGGTTGGTTCTCAACCAGCATTATTTCAAGGCCGCTTCCTGTGATTAAGCAACGCTTCCCACTTTCACTTCCACTTTCACTTTCATCGCTCAAATGCGGTGAGCTGCCTCCATAAAACCGCTGTAGGGGATTGCTTAAATCTCCATGTTTAATAATTTCTGCTGCAGAAGTGGTTGGTGCCACCGCTAATAAAAAACGCACTTGGGGCCGCAGTTGATGCAGGATCTCTGCGCAACGCAGCATGAATGGCACGCCTAGCTGTAACTTTGCACCTTTTGAGCCCGGCAGCAGGGCCACCCATTCTCCAGCCACAAGCCCTGTTTCATTGCGGGCGGCATGGGATAAATCCGCCATTAAATCTCCCACCACCGTGCAGCGCTTTTGCCACTTGGGCTTAAGTCGCGCCGAAGCTGCTGTGCCCATAGCGGCAATGCGGTCGTTCCATTGGGGCCAGCGGGCCACCCATTCGGCGTAGGTGATGTGGCGATAGCCAAGTCGCGCTGAGAGCAGCACCGTCCAAAATTGATCGCCCCCCAGAAAAACCACTACGCCTTTTGCCGGCCAGGGGCCGTAGCGCTTGGGATTGATAAGTAGTTTCCAAAATTCTCTAGCCGGAAATACCTGTTCAAATAGCCCCATTGCTCTGGCCACTCGATGTTCAGTGGCGTTTGCATTAGGGCAGGGCACTAACACCAGCCTTAGTGCATCAGGCCCTTGGGGCGCCAAAGGCCTTAACGGGCGAATTTTATGCAAAGCGATAGCCAAAGGCCTCACCCAAGTAGTGAGTTCCCCAGGCCCGTTGCAAACCAGAACGATGCTTCCGGTTGGATCTGATGCGGATGGCGAGACTTGAACTCGCAAGACCGAAGTCACACGCCCCTCAAACGTGCGTGTCTACCAATTCCACCACATCCGCGTGGCTTGCCGAATCGGCAAGATCTCACTTTACCAGCTGCTTCAGCTGCTACTACTGATTCCACCACTGATAGAATCACTTGTTATGGAGGGGGGTTATGGCGATAAAGAAACTTTTAATAGCGAATCGCGGTGAAATCGCTTTAAGGATCATCCGCACCTGCCGTGAGATGGGCATAAATACGGTGGCTGTTTATAGCACCGTAGATCGCACTGCACTGCATGTGCAGATGGCTGATGAAGCAGTTTGCGTGGGGGATCCCCCCAGCAGTAGGAGTTATTTAAATATTCCCAATATCATCGCCGCCGCCACTTCCAGGGGCGCTGATGCAATCCATCCTGGCTACGGCTTTTTGGCGGAAAACGACCGCTTTGCCGAAATCTGCAACGCCCATGGCCTTACTTTTGTTGGCCCTTCTCCTGAATCCATTCGTGAAATGGGAGATAAATCAACCGCAAAAGCCACCATGCAGCGGGTGGGGGTGCCAACAATTCCCGGTAGCGAAGGCTTACTTGAAAACCCCGAAGAGGCAGCTGAACTCGCTGAATCGATGGGCTATCCGGTGATGATTAAGGCCACCGCTGGCGGCGGCGGCAGGGGAATGCGTTTTGTGCGCAGCAGCGAAGAATTGGAATCTTTGTACAGGGCGGCCCAGGGAGAAGCGGAGGCTGCTTTTGGTAATCCAGGTTTGTATATGGAGAAGTTTATTGATCGCCCTCGGCACGTAGAAGTGCAGATCCTCGCTGATCGATTTGGGGAGGTGGTGCACCTAGGCGAACGCGATTGTTCAATTCAAAGGCGGCATCAAAAATTGCTGGAAGAAGCTCCAGGGCCGGGTTTAGATCCAATAATTCGAGCCCGAATGGGCGATGCAGCTGTGTCAGCGGCAAGATCGATTGGCTACGAAGGGGCAGGCACCGTTGAATTTCTGCTCGATGCCACAGGTCAGTTTTATTTCATGGAGATGAATACCCGCATCCAGGTGGAACACCCTGTTACCGAGGTTGTTACCGGCATTGATCTGATTGCTGAGCAGCTACGAATTGCTTCAGGTGAGCCCCTACGTTTTCGACAGGAAGATATTCAGTTGCGGGGCCATGCGATCGAATGTCGCATCAATGCTGAAGATCCCCGGCATAACTTTCGGCCAGCCCCTGGCACCATTACCGGCTGGTTACCCCCCGGCGGCCCTGGAGTTCGCTTCGATAGCCACGTTTATACCGGTTACGAAATCCCCCCTTTCTACGATTCGTTAATCGGCAAACTTATTGTTTGGGGTGAAGATCGCCCTGCAGCATTACGGCGTATGCGCCGCGCCCTTTCTGAGTGCGCCGTGATTGGAGTGCCAACCACGATTGAATTTCACTTGGCCCTTTTGGATCGCCCCGAATTTCAAAGGGGGGAGGTGCATACAAAATTTGTGGAGATGGAAATGCTTAAGCCAAATGCTGAGCGGAACGCAACAACTGGCTAACTAAACCCTGTTGACCCACCAGCAGTTCTCGCATCAAGCTCACCAATCCAACCCAAATAACAGGTGTTACGTCTACGCCACCTATGGGCTGAATTAAGCGCCTGGTGGGGGCAAGCAGTGGCTCAGTTGGAATTAACACCAAGGCAACTAAGGGATTAGTGCTGTTGAGCTGTGGATACCAGCTCAGCACTATGCGTCCAAGAAATAAAAGCGTCCATGCCGCTAGCAGGATCCCAATCAAATTGTTACTGGCGTTAAGGAGAGGAAGGGGCAGTGCTGTCACAAACTTCTACGGCTTTATTGATTGATCCTAAAGAATCCCCTAATAACCGTAGGATTCGGGAATTAATGAAGGCGCCATGACCCCTTCCCTTTCAAATTTCCTTACCAGCTTGGGAGCTGGTGCCCTGATCGTTGTGGTGCCAATCACAATCGCTCTGATTCTGATTAGCCAAACCGATCGTCTTGATCGCAAGCTTTGATTTGTCTGGCATTAGTAGCAGTGGCCCCTAAACTGTTTTCACATGGGCTTTAGATGCCCGCTCTGGGCCCCGGAGGCCATCCATGGTTAATGCCAGCCTGAATTGGGCCAGCATCGTTGGCATTGTGCTTGCGGTGGGCGGCACAATGCTTTATTTCTTGCGTAGTTTTAAGCCAGGCCTCGCCCGCGACTACGACGTATTCTTTGCGGCCGTTGGTTTGTTATGCGGCGGAATACTTTTTTTTCAGGGTTGGCGCCTCGATCCAATCCTGCAATTCGGCCAGTTTTTATTAGCAGCTACAACGGTATTTTTTGCTTACGAATCTGTTCGTTTGCGCAGTGTTACCACTGAACAAGCCCGCCGTTCCGCTTTCTTTGACGAAGATGAACCGCTGCCCTCAAGGCCTCGCATGGGTCGTAGCGAATGGGGCAATGAAGACCGCTTTGAAGACCCCCAGCCCCTGAGGCGCAAGATTCGCTCTAGAGCCGATGATATGGATGAACCAGAAGAAGAAATAGATAGGGATTTTTATCGGCCGCGGCGCCCGGAGCGTCCGGCTATACCAGAACGGGCCCAAAGCCGTTTTGCTGCTAGCACTGATGCTCCCCCAGAATTTGGAGCCCGCCGCCGCGAACGCGATAGTCGCGAATCAAAACCCAGAGCTCAAACCAGCGCGCCTACTAGGGGTATGCCCCCCTCTGATGATCTACCTAGATCCAGCAGACGCCCTGCCCCATCTGCAAGTTCAAGCTCAACAACCCGTTCATCAAGGCCGGATGCTGCTGCAGCCATCAGTGAAGCGGATTTCAGCCCGCTGCCACCTCGTCCCCGCCCTACCAACGCAAACAACCTAAACAATAACAATCTAAATAATAATCTAAATAATAACAATCCAAGCAATAATTCTCGTTTCGATAGTTAACTAAGGCCTGTTTTAAATGATTTGGCGGGTTGGGTGTAGGCAGTTTTTGTTATTAACTTCTTTTTGTTTATTAAACGCCTGCGGCCAACGTTTCGAAGCTCCTGGTATTGGCGATCAACAGGATCCGGCTCTAAGTGGTAACGGGCGCCTTTTGGTAACAGTGGCGGAGCGCTCAGGCAGACGAGCAGTGCGTTTAGTTGAGCGCAGCACAGGCAATGAATTACCCCTAAAAGGTTTGAATTGGGGCATGCCCCACCGTTCGCCATCTTTGAGTTGGAATGGCCGTTATTTAGCTTTCATTTTGCAAAGAGGTGAGCGTTCCGAAATAGTTGTATTTGATCGGGCCTTAGCTCGTTTACGCCCCTTGCCATTGCCAGGTGAGCGCTCTCCTCAAGCCCTAACTATTTCGCCAGATGGCAAGCGCCTAGGGGTTCAGCTTTTGCATCGCGGCCAGCAAGATGTGGAGTTGTTCAATCTGCCTTCCCACGAACCAGATTTACCCCCTGGAGCACCCTTGCGATGAGCAAGAAAGCATTTTTTTATTGCTTATTTAGCTTGTTGCTACTTGGGGGCTGCGAGGGGCAAGGTTTACAACCGGAGCTTGGCCTGAATCCCCGTATTTCCCAATCTGGCGACGATAGCTCTCCCAGCTTGGCTGCTACTGGAATGGCCTGGATTGCCCCCGGATCAGCTCAGGTGAGATGGCTGGATTTTTCAACAGGATTCGGTTCTCCGTTGCCGGGGCTTAATCGCCCCGATGCCCAACCTATAAGCGTGAGTGTGGATAGTGCTGGTAAACGCTTTGCCTTGGTGCGCAGTTTGGCAGGGCGCACTGAATTGTTGATTTATGAACGCAATCTCGCTTTATTGCGGCCCATTGGGCTGGTGCCAGCTGGGGTGCCAGCGAAGGTTGCCATCAGTGGCGATGGCCGAGTGCTAGCAGTGCAGGTGAGCCGAGGGGGGCGCTGGCAAGTGGAGCTGCTTGATTTACCTTGAACCGATTTATCTAATTAAATTTGAATTAATTTAATCCAGCCCAATGCAAAAAAGTTTCACCAGAAATAGTTTCAATTAATAGTATTGCTGAAAAACCGAGCATGGCAAAGCGGCCATTCATCCTTTCGGCATAGGGGCTCCAGCCAAAATCAGGCACATCATTGGTGGTGGCACTGGTGGCCGGGGGTGCGGATTGATCCATGGGGATTGGTTGGGTTGGCATCAGGTTGGATCAAAAACATAATTAGCGGCAGGCAGCAAACTCCAACCGCCGCTGCCATCAAGTTGGAGCACCGTGTTGTGGAAAGCTGTGAGGGTAGGGCGATGCCCCACGCTGATAAAGGCCATGTCTCTTTGGGCTAGCAAGCCATAAAGCCTCCTCTCAGTTGCAACATCAAGGGCGCTTGTGGCTTCATCAAGCACTGCAAATTGCGGAGAATTAAGCAATAGCCGCGCGAAAGCAAGCCGCTGCTGTTCGCCAAGCGATAGCAACCTGGGCCAATCCTGTTGGATCCCTAGATCGGGATAGCGACTAATCATTCCGGCTAAGTTCACTTCCTCAAGCACATTTCGCAGTTGAGAATCACTAAAGCGCGTTTGAGCAAGGGGATAGCAGAGCTGTTCTCTCAAGCTGCCCAATAACATATAAGGCTTTTGGGGAATAAACATCAGCTCCCCGAGGGGGGGTCGTTCAACCTCACCACTGCCGCTGGGCCATAAACCACTAACTAGGCGTAGTAGTGATGTTTTGCCGCAACCACTGGGGCCAACCACCAACACTCTTTGGCTCAGACCCACCTCAAGGTTGATATTTTTAACTAATACTTGGTTTGTGCCAGGCGGTACTACAGATGCATCGCGCAGCAGAATTGAACCGCTGTGATTACTGCGCTCTTTTGCTTCAAGAGCAGGAACTGGCAGAGATTCAATTGTGGATTGGAAACCTTCTAATCGATTGATACTAGCCGAGAAAGCGGCGAGTTGATCAATATTATTAACAATAAAACTTACAGAACCAAAGACCATGCCAAATGCAATTGAAGCTTGGCTAAATACGCCAAAGTCAACTTTTTTTGCAAAGTAAATTGGCGCAATAACGATCCACGGTAAGAATCTAGATAAGTAATCATAAGAGCGTCGAATCATATTTATTAAAGCCTGCCAGATAATCAAGCGATCAAAATTTTGAATTGCTCCTCCAAGGCGTCTTTGTGCCTCTTGGCTTTCTTGAGTTTCGCCTTTGTAAAAAGCAATTGATTCAGCATTGTCTCTTATATGAACAAGCCCGTAGCGAAAATCCGCTTCAAGCTTTAGTTGTTGATAATTTAACTTTACTAATTTGCGGCCAATATATATTATCAAAGCTGTGCCGCCGATCGCGTAAATTATGAGCGCTAAGGTAAGGCTTTTGCTAATGCTCCACAATACAATTATAAAGCTAAAGAATGTTAGTAATGCTTCTAATACGCCCACAACAAAATCCAGGCTTGTACCAGTAAAGTTTCTAGCATCTTCAGAGATGCGTTGGTCTGGATTATCTACTTCTGCGTTGCTTTCATCATTTGGATTAAGTTGATAATAAGCCCGATCACTCATGTAGCGATCTAATAGCCTTTTGGTTAGCCACTCCCTCCACAGTAATCCGAGTTTTGGAATTATATAATTCTGCAATGTACGAATCGGAAGAGCTAGTATTAGGCAGAAACCGTAGATAGAAATTATGCGCCAAAAACCCTGTTCATCATAGGCAACCTGTGCGTTATCAATATTGCGAGCGATAAAACTAATGCCAACGTTTATACCATTTAATACAAGGAGTAATAGCGCAATTACCCCCAGTAGTAACCACGGTAACCAGCGCCCCTGTCGCAGTTTGTTTCTAAAAGCCACAAAACAAGCAATGCTTGAGGCCAGCGCCAGCATCACTAGGGCTCCCGCCGGGCCAGCCCAGATCCCAGCCACCCGCTCAGGCACCCCTGGCAGGAAGCGGCTTTGCAATTGGGGAATTAAGGTGCCACTCGCAGCCACTAGGCCTGTGAGCAGCAACAGTGTTAAACCCACCACTATCCCAAGCAGAGCCGCCACCATCAGCAGAAATTGCCAGGGTTTTGAATCTTCAATCGGTAAAAAATAAGGTTGAGCTAAGCGCTGCAGCTTTACCAGCTGAATGCGCAAAGTCTGAAGGGGGTTGCTCAAAGGGATCGGTTTCTCTTGTCTCCATTCTGCCGATTTAACCGGGGGGCCACAGCAATGGCCGACCACCAATTACGTGAATGTGTAAATGGAACACGGTTTGTCCAGCTTCAGCGCCTGTGTTGATAACCGTGCGCCAAGCGATCAGCCCCTGCATTTTTGCCAGTTTCGCAGCTACCAGCAATAGGTGCCCGAGCAGTAAAGCTTGGTTTTCATCTGCTTCGCTCAAGCTGGCGATATGGAGCCTCGGGATCACTAAAAAATGAACTGGCGCCTGCGGTTGCAGGTCTTTAAAGGCGATGCAGTGCTCGTCTTCATAGATACGATCTGTCTTGATTTCACCCCGCAAGATCTTGCCAAAAACCGTTTGATTGCTTTCTGTCATATGAGAACCAGGATGAATGCCTAAATCCTTACACCTTTACCTAGCAGCAGAGAGACGCTTATATATGTTGCCGGTTACTAGTTCTTTGCGATGCTTCACCTCCAGTTCCAAGATGAGCTGGCCCAGCGTCGCAAGGGCCCGATCCGTAAACGTCTTGAACCTGAGTGGCGTGATGCGGGTATGGATCTTTTGTACGCGGTTAATCGCCTCGCCGACATGATTGATGGCACAGACGGCCCAAGAGATAGGCAGAGCCGCGCAGAATTGCTTGATTACACCGAGGCATCGATTCGCCGCCTTGAACGCATTCGTTACCGTCTTAACCAACGACAATCCTGATTGCTCAAATTGCTTTTTTGATACAAATCATTCATAGGGGGAATTAAACAACTAGTGGCGTTGCCGATTTGCTGGCCTTTTGTTCTGGTGCCTGCCTTTTTGGCATAGAGGCGAAGCCCATCCAGGTGGAGGTGGATTTAGCTCCTGGTTTGCCCGGTTTGCAGCTGGTGGGTTTGGGGGATACCAGCGGCAGAGAAGCGCGCGAAAGGGTGCGATCGGCTTTGCGAAATAGTGGTTTTCGTGTCCCTCAAACCCGAGTTGTGGTGAGCCTTGCGCCTGCTGATCTACGCAAGGAGGGCCCTGGCTTTGATCTCCCCATGGCCCTTGCTCTTTTGATGGCAACTGGGCAGCAAGCGCCGGATGCGCTGCAGGGGGTTTGGGCTACGGGCGAGTTGGGCCTTGATGGCAGTTTGCGGCCAGTGCGGGGTGTTTTGGCGATGGCTCAGGCGGCCAAAAAAGCAGGGGCTCGAGCTCTAATTGTGCCTAGTGAGAATGGCCAGGAGGCAGCCCTGGTGCAGGGGCTTGAAGTGTGGCCTGCAAAAGGGCT